>CALHAO010000197.1 GCA_937931765.1 uncultured Thiotrichaceae bacterium | reverse complement strand
TGAAATAAAAGGTTTCGTTGGGCACCAGAATGAAAAAATCATTTGGCTATATGTTGATCCTGAATATCAGGGCCAACGTATAGGCCTAAGATTGATTGAGTTTGTTATGGAGCTGAGAAAAAATATAGCTACACTTATTGTTGTGAAATCTAACCTGCCTGCACTGAATTTATATCAACATCTTGGCTTTAAAGTGGTAGGTGAGTTTGAATTTGATTATCAGAATCAGCCAGTGAAAGCACTGAATTTAGTTTCAGGGCATGCGTTAAAGCTCATTGATGAACTGAATAGTTAATCAGTTTTGGGTTTCGTGTAGAGGCCTTCCATTTCGTGCTGAGTGGTACGAAAAAACTTAAGTAGCCACATATATTGTCCGGGGTGAAGGGATATGAGTTCCTGAAAGCCTTTATTCATGGTGATGGCATCTTGTTCAGCAGTACCTCGCCCAAACGCTTCCAATTGATTACCAATAACGGTTTTGTATTTCCCGGTTTTATGGTCGAAGAACGCCATCACCGGAAAGCAGCTGGCTTTGCCCAGTTTAGCAATACGTGCCGGAGTGGTGAGGGTTGCTTTAGGCTTTCCGAAAAAAGGTGCAAATACAGAATGCTTTGAACCATGATCCTGATCCGGCAGGAAAAATAACATGCGCCCCGGTTTCATCGCTCGCACCAGCTTAATCATGCCTTCTTCACGGGCAATGACAAATTCCACGTCTTTTAAGCGGCTGCGGGCAATCAGCCAGTTAACTACAGCATTTTTGAAAGGTTTGTAAGAGCCATAAGCCGAATAATGCTGGCCGATAGCAAGGGGGGCGAACTCAAGCCAGACAGAGTGCCCAAGCAGCAACATGATATTTTTGTCTTGTGCGAGCGCTGCATCCAGTTTGTCCTGACCTTCAATCACCAGGCGGTGTGCCAGCCACTGGCGGGAGCGGAAAAATAAAATACTGTAATCCAGTAAAGCACAGGCATATTCACGCATAGCTTGCTGTGCAAGTTCGTCATGTTCATGACTAGCCAATTCAGGGAAGCAGGCCCGTAAATTACTCATTACAATATGCCGCCGTTTGGTATTTTTACGGTAAATATAAGCGCCGATTTTATGCCCGAACCAATGCCGTGCCTGCCAGGGCAGCCAGGCAAGTAGCCAGAAACCACCCAGGCCAAACCAGGTGGCCCAATAACGTGGGTGGAGCAGCGTTTTATCGAAGGTATTATCAGTTGCAGTTTTCACGACTGATTAATCCGTTAATTGAACTGCTGTGTAATCAATCTTTTCTTTATCCAGCCACTTTACAAACCATACGCCTGCTTCATCTACGGCATTTTGTTTACCCTTCAGGCCAAAATCAATCTGGCTGCTTTGAGTGGTGCTGGGTAAGCTGGACAGGCTGACTTCCGGAAAAGTCGTCAGCAGTTCTTCCATCATCGGGATAAGATCACTTTCCCGTACACTACGCAGAATCCAACGTTGTTCAACCGGCGGTGTTTTGTCAAAGTACTGGCTGTAATGTGTATCGAGTGACCATTCCACCATTGGCCAGGCCATGCTGGGAAAGCCTGGTACAAAATGATGATTCAGGTATTTATAGCCCGCGACATTATTAATTGGGTTAGGAATCAGCGTAGCGCCATCTGGTAACTCAGCCATTTTGATGCGTTGTGGATAGGCTTCTTCACCAAACTGTTTTTCCAGTATGGCGGTCAGTTGTGGGTGGCGTAGTAAGCGCACGCCCGCCGCTTCGGCTGAGCACTGACGGGTTAAATCATCTGGTGTGGCACCGATGCCACCAAAGCTGAAGACAATATCATTGGTTTGCATAGTTTGACGAAACGTTTCAGTCAGCAAGGTAGGTTCATCACCTAACATGCGCACCCAGGCTAAATCGAGGCCACGTTGTTGCAGCATGCCGATCACAGCCTGCAAATGTTTGTCCTGCCGTGAGCCATTCAACAATTCATTACCAATAAGAATCAGTCCGACCTGTCCGCTACATTTTGAGGTCATTGTTTTGCCCCTAATTTGATGGCTTGCTCTTTACTGATTTCTGCCTGTTTTTGCTGGGATTGTCTACTCCAGTCGGGTGAGGTTTCTTTCCAGCCTTGTGTATGCTGCTGGATCAAATCGGCCAGTGCTTTGATATGATCCTGACTGTCATTTAAAGCAGGCACATAGGTATAGTTTTCACCACCCGCTTCCATAAAGTACTCACGGTTTTCTTCCTGAATTTCTTCTAGTGTCTCAAGGCAGTCCGCTGCAAAACCTGGGCAAATTATCTCAACGGATTTAATGCCTTCTGCAGGTAAAGCCTGCAGGGTTTTATCTGTGTATGGCTGTAACCATTCAGCTTTACCAAACCGTGACTGGAAAGTCACCCGATACTGTTCTGGCTTTAAATTAAGCTTTTTTGCCAGTAAGCGAGCTGTTGCCTGGCATTCACAGAAGTACGGGTCACCTAATGTCAGATTACGTTTAGGGATGCCGTGAAATGACATAATTAATAGTTCAGCGCGCTCATGCTGTTTCCAGTGATCCTGCAAACTTTGCGCTAGCGCATCAATATAAGCAGGGTGATCATGATAGTGGTTAATCTGGCGCAATTCAGGCAGCCAGCGCCACTTTTTTAATTCATCATAAACGGCTTCCATCGTTGTCGCTGTGGTTGCTGCACAATACTGGGGGTACAAAGGCAGTACTAATAAACGCCGCACACCTTCCTCTTTCATTTGTAGCAACGTGTCATTAATAGACGGCGTACCATAACGCATGGCCAGATGGACTTTGACCGGCCCATTAAAGCGCATCTCCATTTCTTTTTGTAAGGCTTGCTGTTGTTTCCGGGAAATAACCAGTAAGGGTGAGCCTTCTTCTTCCCAGACGCCTGCATATTTTTTGGCACTTTCTGCCGGGCGTTTGGTGAGGATCGCACCGTAAAGAATCGGATACCAAATCAGGCGTGGAATTTCTACCACTCGTGGGTCAGATAGAAATTCTTTTAAATACCGCCGCAGGGAGGGTGCGTCGGGAGCATCTGGTGTGCCAAGGTTGACTAGAAGGATACCTGTACTTTCAGCTTTGCCATGAAAGTAATCTTTTTCACTCAAAAAACGGGCCATATTTATTTCTCTCGTTGCGTCGGGGGCAAGCATAAACGCAGGGCGGGAAGAAATAAACACTTAGCGGCATGACCAGTGTGTTTAACAGCTCAAGCCCGTGGTGTAGTGGGCTTGAGCTTTGAAATATTCGGTAACCTTTACCGTTTATTTGTGTGGAATAGTTTCTATTGCTTGATGCCTTCAACGGATAGCGTCAATTCAACTTCTTTGGAAGCCGGGCCGAGGTTGTAATCTATACCAAAATCAGCCAGTGCAAAGGTAGTGGTGCCAATAAAGCCCCGACGGAAACCGCCCCATGGATCTTTCCCGGCACCGACTTCTTCTACATCCAGTGTGATTGGCTTAGTTACGCCATGCAGTGTCAGTTCGCCTTCGAGTGATGCTTTGCCATCGCTACCTGGCTTGTAGGCTGTACTTTTAAAGGTGGCTTCTGGAAATTTATCAACGTCCAAAAAGTCTTCGCCACGTAAGTGTTTATCACGTTCAGCATGGTTTGAGTCAACACTGGTGGTTTTGATACTGACATTAACAGAGGCTTTTTCCGGTGCCTTTTCGTCATAACTGAACTGACCATCGAAGTCATTAAAGCGGCCATACAACCAGCTGTAACCCAGATGTTGAATGCGGAACTGAACAAAGGAATGCATGCCTTTGATGTCCAGTTTGTAGTCATCGGCCAATGCCAACTGACTAACGGATAGGCCTGATGCCAGTAGTAGTGAAAGTGCGACGGTTTTCATTTTCATTGTGTTTTTCCTTTTGATAGTAATTTTTTAAATTTAGTGTGCTCAGGACTTCAAAACACGAAGCATTCTCAGCAGCGTGTTATCTTTAAATACAAAATGGTGTAATAGCGAGGCCGCTGTGTGCAGTCCCACCAATACAATAAATCCGGTCGCCACCCAGTCGTGTACATCACCGGCGAGTTCTCCACGTTCAGCGCTATCCGCCAGTAACGCCGGAAACTCAAACAAACCGAATACATCAATGCCTTGCCCTTTGGCCGTGGAAATCAAATAACCACTGATCATCAGCACAAACATAAACAGATAAAGCAGGGCGTGCGCGGCCTTAGCCATAAGCGTATTTACGGAGTTCTCAGGATTCAGATGCATCGGGCGTGGTTGAAAGCGTACCCACAGATAACGAATGACCAGCAAAATAGCAGCTAAAATACCAACGGCTTTATGGATGCTCAGAGAATCGTGGTACCAAGGGTCGTAATAACCCAGGTCAACCATGTAGAGTCCCAATAAATACAGGCCTATCAGTACGACCGCCATCAGCCAGTGCAGGGAGATAGACACCCTGCCAAAACGGTCTTTTGTGTTAAGCCATTGGTTTGAATGCATATTTAAGCCGACTAACAGATATGTGTTAATCGGCTAAGTTAACAGAGGGTGTCACTGGTAACAAATTACATTTAGTTAATGTTAAATAATGTGCATGTCAATATTACTTATGACTGCCATCACACAAAGGCTGGTTGGCAGTTGCTTTGCAGCCACAGAAGAAGACTTTCTTTGATTCAGTCGCCTCATATTTGACCGGCACAAAATCTGAGCCTTTATGTGTGCCATCACAAAAAGGTTGTTTACTACTTTTGCCACAGGAACACCAGAAGTAGGACTTACCAGCTTCAACGTCTACGCCATAGGGTGTATCAGCTGCTCTTATCGGGTCGCTCATATTGTTTCCTCCATGTATAAAAAATAATTGTTTGTCTGACAATACAGAATGTTACCGGTTTAAAAAAGCTAAAAAAGAGCCTGCTCATCTTCTTCCGCTTCTTCTTCAACTTTTGGTTCCAGTGATAAAGTCGACAAGTCGGTTGATGATGTGCCTTCTGGTGGTGGCTGTTCCGGATCTCCTTCAGCTGCTGGCTCCACTGGTTTCTTTGCTGATAAATTGATACGTAATTTCAGGTTATTAGGTGAATCAGAATTCCGTAGCGCTTCTGCCAGAGTGATAGTCTG
>CALHAO010000196.1 GCA_937931765.1 uncultured Thiotrichaceae bacterium | reverse complement strand
CCACCCCGTGAGTGCCCCCACGCAGCAATCTTCGTAGCACCCTCTTTTTCCAACCAGCCAGTCCATGCCTTTAACTCCTGCATAGCATCTTCATAATGATGACGGTGCTCAATCCCACAATCCAGCATGCCCTCGGCCCGCTTATCAAGCGCAAAACCGAGATTAACTGCTAATGTGTTGTAACCGGCTTCGTTCAACAACTCAGAGACCGTTGACATAATCTCCATGCGGTTATGTGCCAAAGTTCCATGTAGCATCATGATCACACCATCAGCTAGTGTTTTATCATCAGCCAGATTTAGGTCGGCCCGCAGCGAAATCCCATCATGCTCAAGCAAAACTTCGTCGGCAATCACCGCAGTACTCAGTGAACAGGCCAGTAACAGACCTGCGAATAATGACGTTCCTTTCTTCATAATATCCTCTCAACAGATAAACAATGAACTCATAATATAAATTATTTGCTTATGTGCTGCAGAGTAAATTACCTCGACTGAATCGCTGAAGTGCCCACCAACGCCTGACTACACGCCCCACCCTGTAGCGGAATGTTCAAATTAATCAGTGATATTGCGCTGTCCTCAATAACAAATTGCTCATACCAGTCCGGCAAGTCGTCTCGATTAAATGCAGATAAAAACCCCTTTCTGGTAATATCCTCACCCCGGCCTAAGGACACAGCACCACTATCCACCTCACCCACCGCAAAACCTTTGGCACCCGCTGGTCCGGCAATACTCATGCCTTCAGGCAAGGTGAATTTCAATGTATAAGTACCAGGTTGACTGACCTGCCAACGAAACTGGCCAGCAGCCATATCACCGCTCACTTCAGCATCACTGGCAGGCAACACACTGAAATCACGAATATTATCAATAATCCGGCCATCGCTTACACAATAAAAATAAACCCCGGAATCTGCATCCAAATAATTAACCCGGCCATCACCGTCACGATCACCCTCACCCTCCATCAAGGTAGGAATGCCGTCACCATCATCATCCTGATCCAGAAAGTCGAACACACCATCACCGTCAGTATCTACCGGTGTGGATTCATACAAACCAATTTCCAGCTCATCACTGATGCCATCATTATCCGTATCGAGTCCATTAGGATTACTCCCGATCGCCAGCTCCAGACGATCAGTTAATCCATCCCTATCCCGATCAGCCCCCGGCCCATCTGCATCATCGAAATCAAGGTAGTTAGCAATACCATCAAAATCACTATCATCATTGAATAATTGACCATCGCGGTTACTATCTTCATCACGACTGAGTATTCCATCACCATCATCATCCGCATCAAGGTAATTAAATACCCCGTCAGCATCAGTGTCTGTCAGGAAAGGGGCTATCGACCGGTTAGGCACCTCCCATTTAGTCAGCACTCCATCATTATCATCATCCGTATCCAGAATATCCGGCTGGCCATCACCATCTGTATCCAGCGGCTCAGCATCAGCCCCAATCTCCAGCGTATCCGGCACACCATCACGATCACTGTCTGCTAACGACGGATCAGAACCCAGTTGTTCCTCAAGATAATTACTTAAACCATCTTTATCCAAATCCCCGGAATCACCATCATTGTCCAACGCATCACTAATATCAGGAATGCCATCACCATCGTTATCAGGCATCAACCGGTGGCCATCAATACCATCACCATTAATGTCCTCACCCCCACTTTGATCAACATCAAAGTCATCGTCCAGGCCATCATTATCAGCGTCTAAACCACTAATACCCGCTTCCAGACTATCCGGAATACCATCGCCGTCAGTATCAAGATCCAAATAATCCAAAATGCCATCACCATCACTGTCCTGCTTCGACTCAACAACGGTAGGCACCCCGTCATTGTCATCATCAATGTCCAGCGCATTAATCATACGATCATTATCAGAATCAAGCGGCTTCATAGGCTCATCACCCACTTCCAGCAAATCCGACAAGCCATCACCATCAGTATCTGTTAACCAGGAGTTAGTGCCCAATCGCCGTTCAATTTCATCCGGTAAACCATCAAAGTCTGAATCGGGCAGGTGCTGCCCTTCTTTTGTACTTGCCAGCACACCTGGTGCAAAACAAAGTAGCCCCATCAAGAAAAAAATTACTCTATTATAAGTCATTATTATTATCTGCCTTGTCGATAAAGCACATCAGCCCTGAACCCAATGCACGCCCCCCTACATTTAGGTTAAATTTTTATTTATACAGTATAATTAAATTTAATAGTAATGAAATTGCATTAAAAAAGACAGTCAAATAGCTGAAAAAGATGAATATATTTTTCACGATAAAATTTTGATCAAAATAAACAGTACACCGATAAGCTAAGCGTCAGCCGTCAATACATGATAAAATTTGATGCCATTCAGACTTTGGAAAGACAATAATGGCCGAGGGTGATTCTCCTTCCCTGACTTATCGTGATGCAGGTGTCGATATTGATGCTGGCAACGAATTGGTCGAGCGCATCAAACCACATGCCCAAAGAACTAAGCGCCCGGAAATCCTATCCGGCATTGGCGGCTTTGGTGCATTAATGTCCATCCCACCCGGCTATAAAAACCCAATACTGGTGTCGGGTACTGACGGTGTAGGTACTAAACTTAAACTGGCACTGGAAACCGGTATTTACGACACGATTGGCATTGATTTGGTCGCCATGTGCGTCAATGACATCATCGTTAGCGGTGCTGAGCCTCTGTTTTTCCTTGACTACTACGCTACCGGCAAACTTGATGTTGATGTCGCAGAATCAGTAGTCAAAGGCATTGCTGATGGCTGCATCCAGTCCGGCGCAGCGCTGGCTGGTGGTGAAACAGCAGAGATGCCAGGCTTATACCGGGAAGGTGATTTTGACTTAGCCGGTTTCTGTGTCGGCGTTGTTGAACGGGATAAAATTCTCGATCGCTCACAGGTTTATCGTGGTGATGCACTGATCGGTTTAGGTGCCAGTGGCCCGCACTCTAATGGCTACTCCCTGATACGCAAAGTTCTGGAACTCAGTGGTGCTGATCTGGACTCACCTTTTGGGGACAGCACATTAGGCAAAACTCTGCTAGAACCCACACGCATCTATGCAAAAATCATTCTGAAACTGCTGAAAAATTACGAAATTCATACCGTCGCTCATATCACCGGTGGCGGCCTGAGTGAGAATATTCCGCGCGTATTGCCCGCTAACACGGAAGCCCGTATCAAACGTGGCAGCTGGGAACGACCTGAAATATTCAACTGGCTACAGGAACAAGGCAATATCGACGAAAGCGAAATGCTACGCACCTTTAACTGCGGCATTGGCATGGTGATCGCGGTGCCACAGAAACAGGTAGAAGACGTAATGACAACCTGTCGCCTTGATAATATCCCTGCCTGGGTTATTGGTGAAATTGATACCGCTGAAGCAGACACGCCTGTCGTCAAATATGTCGATTAAGCACACCGAAAATAGTAAACCAAAAAATATCGCTGTACTGATCTCAGGCAGCGGTAGTAATTTGCAGGCGATTATCGATGCTTGTGAATCTGGTCAGATCAATGGCCGGATTTCAGTAGTTATCAGCAATCGACCGGATGTTTTTGGACTGGAACGCGCCGCAAATAGTGGAATTAACACGCACGTTATTGATCACAAACAATTTGACTCACGTGAAGCTTTTGATGCTGAACTGATTAAACACATTGATGCCACCGCCGCCGACCTTGTTGTGCTGGCGGGTTTCATGCGTATACTAAGCGGTGAATTCACCCAACATTATCAGGGCAAGTTACTTAATATCCACCCTTCCTTGCTGCCCGCCTACAAAGGCACTCAAACCCACCAACGTGCGCTTGATGACGGCACTACCGTGCATGGTGTCAGCGTACATTTTGTTTCACCGGAATTAGACGGTGGCCCAGTGATTATGCAGGCACGCATCCCCGTGCACGACGATGATACTGCTGATAGCTTAGCTAAACGTGTATTGAGCAGAGAACACGTGATCTATCCGCAGGTGGTCGAATGGTTTTGTGCTGACCGCTTATCGCTGGACAATAATGTGATCCGGCTCGATCAACAAGTGCTACATGAGCCGGTTATTTTATAATTAAGCAACCTGTTAGAACGGAACAGATCTGTTCCTTGCCGCCCACTATAATTACTTCAGAAATCCATTCTCAGCCAACAACTCCATTGTCACATCACCCGCAGATGACTGACCGGATTCAGCCGCTTTGTCCCCCAGCAATAAACGCTCCAGATAACGCGCAATCACATCCACTTCCAGATTCACTTTGCTGCCACTCTGATACTGCCCCATAATGGTTTCCTGCAAGGTATGCGGCACAATATTCAGCTCAAACAAC
This sequence comes from uncultured Thiotrichaceae bacterium, assembly GCA_937931765.1. GTDB lineage: Bacteria > Pseudomonadota > Gammaproteobacteria > Thiotrichales > Thiotrichaceae > Thiolinea. The sequence goes on along the minus strand of CALHAO010000196.1, from coordinate 662 downwards.
GCACCATCAACCTTGTTCACCGTCAAGCTCGTGCCATCAATACAAACAGAACCTTTCGCTGAAATATACTTCGCCAATTGATCCGGCGCACGCAAGGTAAAGCGCACTGAGCGGGCATCATCATGGCGACTAACCACTTCACCCAGACCATCAACATGACCACTAACCAAGTGTCCACCTAAGCGAGTACTGAGTGTTAAGGCCTTCTCCAGATTCACAGAATGCCCGTTACTTAACTGCCCCAGACTAGTGAGTGACAAGGTTTCCGTTGAAACATCAGCCGCAAATCGTGAACCCACCAGCTCAACCGCCGTCAGACACACACCGTTCACAGCAATACTATCACCCAACGCAACATCCGACATATCCAATTGCCCGGCATCAATACTCAGGCGCATATCACCGCCCTGCTGACGCATATCTGCAATACTACCGACTGCCTGAATGATTCCTGTAAACATAGTTAATTCCTGATAACTCTTCGTAAAAATTTGAATTTAAGCGACTTTAAATAGCCTGAAGGCCCGCCAGAATACGCCAGTCATTACCAATGGCCCGTATGTCCCGAACATCCAGCACCAAACGATCCTGCATGTGCTCGAAAGGTAATTGAAACAAAGGCCGTGCTGCAGAACCCATCAAGCAGGGAGCCATGTAAATCA
>CALHAO010000195.1 GCA_937931765.1 uncultured Thiotrichaceae bacterium | reverse complement strand
TCATCAAACTGAGTGATTCTAACTTTTATGCCATATCGCTGCTGTAAAGCATCGCATATCGCCATCAGAATACCTGACCCTTGACCATTGAAAGCACTCTGCTCAGCCGCCTGCAAGGTAAATCCGGCTTGAATAATGTCTTCTTCGGTATGCAAGTCATACGATTTCAGTTGCCAGTCTGTGTCTGCATTCACAAAGCGCTGTTGATACAAATCATGAATAACTTCAGGTGAAACTTCAGCACCGCTGGTTTCCGCCTGTAACTGCACCACCCGACTCAGATGAGTATGCATCCACTTAGGCAGGCTGATATCATAATCACGCTCCAATATCAGCGCCACGCCGCCTTTACCACTCTGACTGTTAACACGAATCACCGCCTCATATTCCCGACCTAAATCACGTGGGTCAATCGGCAAATAAGCCACTTCCCATTGCTTAAGCGCATGTTCCTCATGGTAAAGCATTGATTTACGGATAGCGTCCTGATGACTACCGGAAAATGCGGTATACACCAACTCACCCACCCACGGATGGCGCGAATGTACCTGAAGCTCAGTGCAGTATTCCACCACATCGATGATTTCCTGCGCATCTGACAAATCCAGTTGCGGATCAATGCCCCGCGAATACAGGTTCATGGCCATAGTAACAATATCCATATTGCCGGTACGCTCACCATTACCCAGCAAAGTGCCTTCAATACGATCGGCACCAGCCAATGTGCCCAACTCAGCCGCTGCCACACCACAACCCCGGTCATTGTGCGTGTGCAAACTAATGCGTACCTGATCGCGTTGTGCCAAATGATCACAAAACCATTCGATTTGATCGGCAAACACATTCGGCGTTGTCATTTCTACGGTGGCCGGTAAATTAATAATCACCTTACGCCCCTGCTCCGGCTGCCATTCAGCGATTACTGCATCACACACCTCAACCGCATATTCCACTTCTGTGCCGGTGAAGCTTTCTGGTGAATACTGGAATTCCCACTCAGTGTCCGGATATTGTTGCGCGCAGTTCCGCACATGACGCGCACCCTCAACTGCAATGACTTTTATGCCATCACGATCCAGACCAAACACCTGTTCACGTTGTACGGTGGAGGTTGAATTATAGACATGGACAATGGCTTGTTTCGCACCCGCTAAAGACTCGTAGGTACGCGCAATTAATGGCTCTCTGGCCTGGGTTAGTGCCTGAATCCGCACATCATCAGGAATGAGATCCTGTTCAATCAGCTCTCGTACAAAATCAAAGTCAGTCTGTGATGCAGATGGGAAACCCACCTCAATCTCTTTAAAACCCAGCTTGACCAACAGTTTAAACATGCGGGTTTTCTGCTTAATGTTCATCGGGTTCACCAGCGCCTGATTACCATCACGCAGATCAACACTGCACCAGTCCGGTGCCTGGGTCAGCGTCCGGTTTGGCCAGCGACGTTCCGGCAACTGCAAAGCGGGTAAAACAGGGTATTTGTTGGCGTTAAACATGGTGAAATTGATCCTAATTGAAAGCAGCTTTTAGTTTAAAACAAAGATCGGGCAATGAATCTGCGTTTGTGCCTGAAATCAATCCTATTTAAGAATGAAAATTGCTGAATAATTGGTTTTTTTGAAATAATATTGCGTTGTAGACCATCTTCTTGAAATGGAGCAAGTCTGTGTGGACAAGCTTCAGGTCTGCACCTTGTCCACACAGACCTGTCCTTGAGTTGTACGGGCTGCATCGTGGGTAAGGGTATTTTTATTAAATGAGGTAAATTGCTTATGGATCGTTTGGACAGAAAAATTCTACAACTGCTGCAACAGGATGGCAGTATCAGCAATCAGGAACTGGCTGATAAAATTGGCCTTACTGCTGCTCCCTGCTCACGTCGGGTTCGACAACTGGAAGAGTCCGGGATTATAGTGCAACACACTGTGAAACTCAGTGCCAGCCGCCTTAACCTGAAGCAAATCGTGTTGTTATGGGTGAGTATGGACAAGCATATCACCGAGCGTTTTGAAGTATTCGAGGAGGCGATTCAGGCTATTCCAGAAGTCATTGAATGCTATCTGATTGCCGGGAATAACGCGGATTACCAGCTCAAAATCGTGGTGCCGGATTTAGAGCGCTACCACAATATTCTACTGGGGAAAATTACCCGTATTCCCGGCGTGTCGGGTGTACAGTCGTCATTTGTGCTGAAGAAGGTGTTTGAGACTACTGCATTACCGCTGAATTACTTGTCGGAATCAACAGACTGATTCCAACAAAAAATCCACCGCCAAGTTGGCTTCTAGCATATCTGCCAACCGCTCTAACTGCCGTTCACGCAATGCCGCCACATCAAAGATTTCAACCTTATCTAAACCAGCCCAACCTAATAGGCTGCTTAGTGCCTCCGGCGTATCAAATAAACCATGCAGATAAGTCGCCATAATTTGATTATCAGCCGAAATAGCACCATCAGGCTGACCCTCTAAATACACAGCAGGCGACTCCAACGCTTCTCCCTGACTAATGCCAACATGAATCTCATACCCACTAACCGCCACAGACTCCTGACCTGCCAGATAACCCTTACGGTTAGTCAATTGCTTAGCCACCTGCAAAGTCGTTTCCAATTCAAGCAAACCCAAACCCGCATAACTGGCAGGCTTACCTTCAACACCTTGCGGATCATGAATATGCTGACCCAGCATCTGCAAACCACCACAAACACCGATCACTTTGCCGCCATAACGCAGATGACGCTGTATCGCCTTCTCCCAGCCCTGATCACGCAACCAGCAAAGGTCAAAACCAACATTCTTACTGCCTGGTAAAATAATCAGATCAGCCGGAGGGATAGTCTGCTCATGGCGCACATAC
>CALHAO010000194.1 GCA_937931765.1 uncultured Thiotrichaceae bacterium | reverse complement strand
AAAGTGATGGATATTGCGCGATTGGCAGCGGCGGGGCGTAGCGCCGGAGCTACGGTGATTGTCGATAACACTTTCGCCACACCGATTAATCAGAACCCTTTAGCGCTGGGTGCTCATATGGTCTTGCACAGTGCGACTAAGTATTTGGGCGGCCATGCGGATGCCTTGGGTGGGGTGATTTGTGGTGATAAGGAGCGCATTCACCAGGTCTATCATTACCGTGAAATCAATGGTGCGACATTAGACCCGATGGCAGCATATTTATTGTTACGCGGTATGAAAACGCTGGAATTGCGTATCCGCCAGCAGAATTCAAATGCTATGCAGGTGGCGCAGTACCTTGAGACACACCCGGCAATTGGTGCGGTGTATTATCCTGGCCTGACTTCACACAGTGGTCATGAAATTGCTAAGCAGCAAATGCGTGGTTTTGGCGGTATGTTGAGTTTTATGCTCAAGGATAATGACTTTGATGCGGTACGGCGGTTTGTACCAAGATTGAAATATGCACATGCAGCAGCGAATTTGGGGGCGGTGGAAACGACTATTGGCCCACCGGTGACTACGAGCCATGTTGAGTGCACAGCGGAAGAGCGTGCGGCGATGGGTATACCGGAAAGCCTGATCCGTTATTCTGCCGGGATTGAGAATATTGAAGATTTAATTGCAGATCTTGAGCAGGCGCTGGCCTGATAAAATTAGCAGATGGTGCTTCGTAGCTCCCCCCCCCCCATCCCAGCCTTTCCCCACAAGGGGAGGAAGGGGCCGATCGAGCCTTGTCAGCATAGCCTGATTGCTATTCAGAACTGATGATAAACTCCCTTCCCCCCTTTGTGGGGGTAAGGGTTGGGGATGGGGGGCTACAGAGCACGTTTGGGTATGATGCTTGATTACCTATTTCTTCAGGAAACTGACCCCAAATATAACCAGTAACATCCCACCCAAATGAAACCAGCCAAACGGCTCACCTAATACCAACACGGCCATTAAAATGGTAAACACCGGGCCAATAGTGCCCACTATGCTGGTCTTTGAGGAACCAATGCGTGCGATGGCTTCGCTGATCAGGAAGCTGGGGATCAGTGTACTGAAAATCGCCAGTAAACCAGCATAAAACCACGCTGCATTGTTGATAAGTAAATCACTAAAATTATGTGTCACCGTGAAATGGATTAACACAAAGCCCGTTGAAGCGAGCATAGCAATACTGGTGAATAAACGGCTGCCGAAGCGACTGATATATTGCTTGCTGAAGACGACGTAAATAGAAAAAGTCGTTGCTGCACCCATCACCAAGATAACACCAAGGTGTGTATTTTCGGAGTTGCCCAGAGTCTCGTATGCATACAACAACAAAACACCGCTGTAGGTCAGGATCAACGCCATGACTATGCGGAGAGTAATTTTTTCTTTCATGAATAACCAGCCCAATAATGTCGTGATAATCGGGTAGGTGTAGAGTGTGAGCCGTTCCAGCTGTGCTGATATGTAGTTCAGTCCCTCCATATCCAGCAATGACGACATGTAATAACCCAGAAAGCCTAATCCGGTGATCATCATTAATTCTTTGGGTATTGGTCGCTGCGTGTCTGGTTTTCTTAATAGCCACCCCAGCATCAACAGGTAAAACGGCATGGCAATCAACATGCGCAGCGTCATCAGTGTGACGGTGTCAACACCTTCAGCATAAGCCAGTTTAATGAAAATAGATTTCAGGCCGAATAAGGCTGTGCCGCCGATGGCGAGCAATAAACCGGATTGTAATAATTTCTGGTTTGAGGTGCTTGCCTGTTGCATGGTGTCCCGCATAAATAATCCTAAGGTGTTGCGGCGGGATAACAGGGCTAATCAGCTTCGGGGTTATCCCGCAGCTAATTGATAAAGACGACTAACTGCTACGTAAATGAGTGCGTAGTAGTAGCCATAGAATGGTGGTGGGTTGATTGAAAGTCTTGGTGTTCATGCCGCCACTATATACAGGTTTCGGATGATGTGAAATGTAAATTTTGAATCAATGTTTCGTATGCATATTCCTCCGAGTGCGCTATCCTTTTCGCACAATATATCCAAGGAGATTCAAATGTCAGAAAACAAAATGCCGGTGGTAGGTGACACAGCTTCACTAACACGTTCATTTAATGAAGATCAGGTGCGTGCATTTGCTGAACTGAGTGGTGATATGAATCCGGTGCATCTCGATGCGGACTTTGCGGCGTCAACCCAGTTTGGCCAGCGAATCGTGCATGGTGCATTGGTCACCAGCTTATTTTCAACCGTTTTAGGCACGCAGTTGCCAGGTGATGGCTCGATCTACATGAGTCAGAATTCACAATTCCGCGCACCGGTTAATCTGGACGAGGAAATCACCGCTGCTGTGGAAGTGACGGCGATCCATGAGAAGAAGCCGATTGTGACGCTGAAAACCACCGTCACTAATGCCGAGGGTAAAGAAGTTGTGCGTGGTGAAGCGGTGATGTTTGTGCCGTGGATGAAGGTGGCTTAGCTTTAACTATTGGTACGGGTGCGTCTCACCGCATCCTGCCAACCTGCATATTTAG
>CALHAO010000193.1 GCA_937931765.1 uncultured Thiotrichaceae bacterium | reverse complement strand
TTAGTCAGCGTTGCTATACGCACCCAATCCAACCCCTCCGCTTTATTAATGCCAATGGGCTTTGCCAGTTTATTGGGCGGCATGGCAACAACTATTGGCACATCAACTAACCTGCTGGTAATCAGCGTGGCAGCAGAGCTGGGTCTGGCAGAAATTGGCATGTTCGACTTCTTTGTCCCCGCCATGTTAAGTGCAATCATCGGCATAGCATTTCTGTGGTTAGTCGCCCCCAAACTGTTACCACAACGCGAAGTGTTGATGCACAGCACCAGTTCCCGCGTCTTTACTGCGCATTTAGTGGTGCCGGAGGACAGTCCGGCCATCGGCAAAACGCTGGCAGAATTGATTGAACTCACCAATGGTGAAATGGTGATAGATAAAGTGCGGCGCACAACGACCTCAATTGTACTCCCGCTACCCGATGTGACTGTGCGCGAAGGCGATAAACTACTGGTACATGATACACCCGATAAACTGAAAGCCTACGAAGCAGCTACCCATACCGCACTGTATGCAAAAAACCATGTAGTCGATGAGAGTCATCCTCTGGAGGACGATGAGGATCACCAGGTAATAGAAATTATTATTGACCAACGCTCACCCTTATTGGGCCGCACTCTGCAGTCCACCCATTTTATTGAAACCTACCGCATGATTGCGCTGGCTGTACACCGTCGTGGTGATCAGATCAAAGCCATGCCACGTGGCCTGGGCAATCTACAATTACAACTGGGCGATATTCTGCTGGCGCAGGGTAAAAGAGACGACATTAATACACTGAAATCGCGCCATGAATTTTTAGTGTTGGACAGCGTTATGGATCTGCCCACCTCCCAAAAAGCCCCTCTGGCTTTGGGCGTCATGGCAGCGGTGATTATTGTTGCCGCGCTGGGTATTTTACCGATTGCCGTGAGTGCCGTCGTCGGCTCATTGGTCATGTTATTGACCCGCTGTTTGAGCTGGCATGATATTTCACGCTCCTTAAGCGTGCCGGTGATTATGATTGTGGTATCCAGCCTCGCGCTGGGTAAAGCGATGACTATTACCAGCTCCAGTGACTTCATCGCTGATCAGTTTGTTAACCTCACAGCAGGTGCATCCCCTATTGTCATTCTCAGTGGCCTGATCATGTTAATGGCGATCTTTACCAATATCGTTTCCAACAATGCCGCCGCCGTCATCGGCACCCCAATCGCGGTGAGTATCGCCAACTCCCTGGGCGTAAACCCGGAACCGTTTGTGCTGGCGGTATTGTTTGGTGCCAATATGAGTTACGCGACACCAATGGCGTATAAAACCAACCTGCTGATTATGAGCGCAGGTAACTACACCTTTATGGATTTCATGCGTGTAGGTGTTCCGCTTACCCTATTAATGTGGCTATCGTATACCCTGCTGCTACCACTGATTTATGACTTGTAACACGACAAAACCCAAACACTATGCCAAATACCCCATAAGAAAATTTTATCTATGAATTACCTTTGATAGTGACCTCATATCTTCTACTCTATACAAAAGAACTGCACATAAACACAGCAGGATAGACAACCATTCGAGCGCAAAAATAAAGTAGCCCGAGGAGCGTCAAAGGATGACACCAGACAACCATGCAATCGCGGTGATGGTATTAACCGTATTTGCGTTATTGCTGTTTACCCGTGACCGGATACCACTACAAACCTCTGCATTGGTAATTCTATGCCTATTGGCTATTGGGTTTGAAATTTTTCCTTACCAATACTTTGACCTAGAATTAGAAAAAACCATTAACTTCCAATCCATAGATTTCTTCCATGGTTTTGGTCATGAGGCATTAGTCGCTGTCTGCGCCCTGATGGTTATGGGCAGTGGTTTAGTAAAAACTGGCGCATTGGAACCCGTCGGCAATGCACTGACCAAACTCTGGAAATGGAGTCCGACGCTCTCATTTCTAGCCACCCTGATGCTAACCGGGTTATTAAGCGCTTTCATCAATAATACACCGATTGTGGTGCTGCTAATCCCGGTACTCGTCGGCGTCGCACTACGCACTCAATCCAACCCATCCGCATTACTAATGCCAATGGGCTTTGCCAGTTCACTCGGTGGCATGGCAACCACCATCGGCACATCGACCAACCTGTTAGTCGTCAGTGTTGCAGCAGAATTGGGCTTAGCAGAAATTGGCATGTTCGACTTTTTTGCACCCGCCATGTTCAGCTCAATCATTGGTGTCGCTTTTCTGTGGCTGGTCGCCCCCAAACTATTGCCCAAGCGGGAAGTATTGCTGCACAACAGTAGCTCCAGAGTATTCACCGCACAGCTGGTCGTGCAGGCTGACAGCCCCGCCATCGGCAAAACACTATCAGAACTCATTGCCCTGACTAATGGTGAAATGACCATTAACAAAGTTCGGCGCAGTGCCACGGCTGTCGTGATGCCAATGTCAGATGTAGTAGTACTCGAAGGTGATAAATTACTGGTACATGATACACCGACTAAACTAAAATCCTACGAAACAGCCACTGGCACTGCGCTATACGCAAAAAACCAGCAGGTTGACGCAGATCACCCGTTACAGGATGAAGAAGATCATCAGGTCATTGAAATCATCATTGATCAACACTCTCCGCTGTTAGGCCGCACGCTACAATCAACCCACTTTATCGAAACCTATCGCATGATCACCCTAGCCGTCCACCGCCAAGGCGACCAGATTAAAGAAATGCCCAGAGGCATCGGACATCTGCGCCTGAAGCTGGGCGACATACTACTGGCACAAGGTAAACGGGAAGATATTAATACCCTGAAATCGCTGCATGAATTTCTGATTCTTGATAGTGTGATTGACTTACCAACCTCCAAAAAAGCACCGATGGCGCTGGGCGTGATGGCCGTTGTCATTATTGTTGCGGCACTGGGCATATTGCCGATCGCAGTGAGCGCTGTAGTAGGTTCGTTGGTCATGCTACTGTGCCGCTGCCTGACCTGGAATGACATATCCCGTTCACTGAGCGTGCCAGTGATTATGATCGTAGTTGCCAGTCTCGCCCTAGGCAAAGCGATGACCGTTACCCAGTCCAGTGATGTCATCGCTTATCAGTTTGTCAGCCTCACCACAGGCGCATCACCAATGGTTATTCTCAGCGGCCTGATTCTATTAATGGCTATCTTCACCAATGTTGTATCAAATAATGCTGCGGCAGTTATCGGCACACCGATTGCGGTGAGTATCGCCACCTCTCTCAACGTCAACCCCGAACCCTTTGTACTGGCGGTATTGTTTGGCGCTAATATGAGCTTCGCAACACCGATGGCTTATCAAACTAATCTGCTGGTCATGAGCGCTGGTAACTATACCTTCATGGACTTTATGCGTGTGGGTGTGCCGCTCACCCTGTTGATGTGGCTGTCATACTCTTTATTGCTACCGCTGATTTACACCTTGTAATACAGTAAATCCCAGACACCATGCCCCAGTTTCAGGCCACGATTTTCAAACTTAGTCAGTGGCCGGAATTCAGGGCGAGGTGAATACGGTGAGTCACCGGTATAACAATTGACAAAATCTGTACTGGCCTCCATCACCTCAGCCATATGAACAGCATAATCTTCCCAGTCCGTTGCCATGTGGAATACACCGTCTTTTTTCAGCAAAGAAGCGATCAATGTAGCAAACTTCGGCTGTACAATGCGGCGCTTATTATGACGTTTTTTATGCCACGGGTCAGGAAAATACAGCTGCAAACAATCAAGCGAACCCTTCACAATGCGCTTATTTAAAATCTCAGAGGCATCGTAATTAATCACCCGCACATTGCTTAGCTGATACTCATTCACAAGATGTAATAAATGCCCAACACCTGGAGAATGTACTTCGATACCGATGAAATTACGCTCTGGTGCAGCCTTAGCCATTGTCGCCAACGAGTCACCATTACCAAAACCAATTTCCAAGGTCACCGGCTGCTCATTACCAAACAGCTCAACAAAATCCAGCGGCTGGTCGCTTTTTTCAATGCCGAATTCCGGCCAGTAGTTATCCAATGCGTGTTGCTGAGCCTTGGTTCTACGGCCCTGGCGCAGGACAAAACTCTTGATAGCGCGGGGCTTGGTTCCGGGTATTGATGGTCTGCTGATTTTTTTGTCTGACATGAGTGGTGTGCTGGCTATCTTTAGTTTTTCGGATGATTAAAAGTCGCGGGTATTAGAGCATATAATCCCCCTAATGCGTAAACTTACCATCTCTCAGTAAGTCAGCTTCCATCTGTTCCACTTCCCGCGCGCCAGAAATCACAATCTCCGGATTTGGTACAAAATCCAGTTTGGTATTTTTGCGCTCATACGGCACAGCATTCAAAATCACCCGAATTGCATTTAAACGTGCGAGGTGTTTATCATTAGCCCGAATCACTGTCCACGGAGCCTGTGGCACATGAGTACGTTTAAGCATGCTGTATTTCTGATTCGTGAAATCATCCCACCGTTCCTGAGCCTGCATATCCACTTCGCTGAGCTTCCATTGCCGCAACAAATCATCGGTACGGCGCTTAAAACGCAGCGCTTGTTCTTCACGGGTGACACTGAAATACAGCTTAACCAGCACAGTACCCTGCCGCACCAGGTCTTTTTCAAAACCTGTCACACCCTTCATGAAATTCTTATATTCATCCTCAGTACAAAAGCCAAATACCGGCTCCACCATAGCGCGGTTATACCAGCTACGGTCAAACAGCACCATTTCACCACCACGCGGAAATTCACGGATATACTTTTGAAAAAACCACTGGCTTTTCTGTTTTTCAGTGGGCTTCCCCAAAGCGACCACCCGATAGTGCTTCTCATTCATATAACGGGTGACACGGCGAATCGTCCCACCTTTACCGGACGCATCCCGGCCTTCAAACAGAATAATCATCCGCCGACCTGATTTTTCCAGATACTTCTGTAACTGGATTAATTCAGCTTGATAAGGCTTGAGGTTCTGTTCTATACGACGACGTTTGACAGCTTTTTTCGAGTTAGCCTTCATTCGGCTAATCTCATCTAACAGCGCTTGTTTTTCCTGTTTTAGTTGCTCAACTTCCTGCTTCAAATCTGTCATGCCCTATCCTTTTGAACTCAAACGCGCTTAACGCTGTCTATCATTTTATAAAATATACCGCAAAATTTGTATACGTTATAACGAATATCAACAACAATGCTTGTTGTATACTAGTATGCTAATTTGCAGAGGCACATTCTATTGGAAATAATCCACACTAAAAAGTTACGGGAGTAACACTTAGCGGATTTTTTCATGCGCATGAATACAATGAAACTTTATTGATGGAGACTTTTATGTTATCAAAATGGAAACAGGCCATGGTTGTGGCCGCGATGACACTGCCTTTAGGCTTGGTACAGGCAGCAGGTGCAAAACAGGGCCAAAAATTTGGTAACTGGGGTGTCCAGTGTGAGGCCGCCAATAACGTACAGGTTTGTTACTTACAACAGGTTTTATCCGCAAAAAACCAAAAACAACCCATCATGGTCACCGTAGTTGGTTATGGCAAAGGCAAGCCATTCCCGACAGCTATTTTTGAGCTGCCAAAAGATGTCGACATTAATCAGGGCATCCAGCTGAAAGTAGACAAGTACAAGCCGGTGGGTTTTAAAGGCAAATGTGATCAGCGTGGCTGCCGTGCCGGATTCACACTGGATAACCCGCTGACACAGCAATTCAGCAAAGGCCAACAGGCACTGATTGCTTATAGAAAACGTGGCTCGAAAGAACCTACATTGCTACCTGTCTCGTTGAAAGGCATGGCCTATGGCCTGAAAATGGTTAAGTAGTAGGGTAGATATATCGCTGTATTTTCAGGGGAGTGATTCAACTCCCCTGCATCAACTCAAGCCAATCAGGCCGTAATTTCCGCCACCCAATTCTCTTCCAGTAACCGAAGCTGCTCCATTTCTTCAGCACTAAAGCCCGCCAGCAAACGCCCCTCTTCATAGAACGGCCCACGCAATGGCGCTTTCATCACCTCCCGCAATAAAGTGCGGAAATGTGCTTCCGGTTCTAAGCCTTCCAGCTCACAACAATACCGATACCAATGCGAACCGATTTGCACATGGCCGATTTCATCCCGCAGGATAATTTCCAGCACAGCAATGGTTTCATCGTCACCCACAACACGTAGCTTTTCAATCATCGGCGGCGTGACATCCAAGCCACGCGCTTCTAACACACGAGGCACTAACGCCATGCGCACTAATACATCATAATCTGTCTTGCAGGCTTGTTCCCACAACCCATTATGCGCAGGCATATCACCATAAGCACCATCCAACAACGCCATCCGATCACGCATCAGGCCAAAATGATAAGCCTCCTCAGACGCTACTTTTAGCCAGTCAGCATAATACTCATCCGGCATATCACGGAAACGGTACGCCGCATCCAGCGCCAAATTAATCGCATTGAATTCAATGTGTGATACAGCATGTAACAATGCCATGCGGCCAGCGGGTGAAGTGAGTTTGCGCTGTTTAACTTTTCTGGGGTGCACTAATTCGGGTTTGGCAGGGCGACCAGGTGCGGGAATGGCTTGCACAGGTTTCGCATCAACCTGACGGGATAACTTCCCTGCCTGCCAATCCACATGTAACTGATGGGTATCACGCAGCTTAGTTTCCACATCGGACTGCATCAGGCAGTCATGTACGGCATCATAAATACTACGTTGCTGATGGGACATTTGCTTAGGCCTTCTGCTTCAGGCCAATCACTACATCCATCACATTAGTACCAGTCGGGCCGGTATAAATCAGATCACCACAGGCTTCCAGAAAATT
>CALHAO010000192.1 GCA_937931765.1 uncultured Thiotrichaceae bacterium | reverse complement strand
CTTTCTAATAAGTGGCAGGTTTTACCACCCGGTGCTGCACAAGCATCCAATACTCGTTGCCCTGGCTCACAAGGCAATAACTCCGCTGCCAGTTGCGCGGCACTATCTTGTACAGAAACCGCACCGACTGCAAACCCCGGCAACTCATAAACCGGCACCGCCTGTTCCAGCACAATGCCACTATCAGTATGTTCAACAATGGTTGCACTCAGGTCAGCCTTTTGCAACATGCTCAGATACTCATCACGCGAATGCAGCCGCTGATTCACTCGCAGTACCATAGGAGCCTGTGTATTACTGGCTTTCAGAATAGATTCCCAATGATCCGGCCATGCCAGCTTCAAACGATCCGATAACCAGGGCGGAAATGAATAACGCGCCGTCTCAAATTGATCTATTTCTTCCAGCACCGCTTCTTTCTGGCGCAAAAACCCCCGCAATACCGCATTAATTAAGCGACTGGCCCACACCTTCTTTGCCTTCCGTGCCGCATCGACGGTTTCATTCACCGCAGCGTGGTCTGGTGTGCGCTGATAAATCAACTGATAAAGTCCGATGCGTAACAGGCATTCAATGTCTTTATCTGCTTTTTTCATCGGTTTCGCCAGCAATTGACGCAACACAGCACCTAATCGACCATGCCAACGAATGCTGCCAAAACAAACATTCCTCACCCATGCCTGATCACGCGGCGATAAAGCCTGAACACTCGCATGCTGCAACACATCTGTCAGTGACTCACCCTGATAGACAACTTTTAACAAAACATTTGCTGCTACAACCCGACTATTCAATGACTCACTTCCTTCGAAGTTTTTAACGCTTTCTTTTCAAACCGGACATTCATCAATGTTCGGGCGTTCACAAAATCAGCAACATCCATCCGCTTACCACCCGGCATTTGCAGCCGGTGTATTCTCACCAAAGCACCATCACCCGCCACAATATCCAGTCCGTCACGACTTTCGGCAACCATGGAGCCATGAGGTAACGCCGTTGTTTCTGCATCCCCCACACGTTCCGGCAATGAAGAAGCAAAAAAACGTATAGGCTTACCGTCATACAAGCTAAATGCAGTTGGCCAGGCATCAAAAGCGCGGATTTTACGATCAATGATCGCTGCAGATTGCGACCAGTCAATTTCGGCTTCAGCTTTCGTCAGTTTATGCGCATAACAGGTCAAAGCATCGTCCTGTACTTCAGGGATCAGTGTTTCTGCAACAATCTGCTCCAGTGTTTCAAGCAACGCTTCCGCTCCCTGTGCCGCCAACCGATCGTGAATACTCTGGCCGCCATCATCACTGGCAATCGGGCAATACACCTTGCACAGCATGTCGCCGGTATCCAGACCCAGCGCCATCTGCATAATCGTCACGCCGGTCTCAGCATCACCTGCTTCAATCGAACGCTGTATCGGCGCTGCACCACGCCAACGCGGCAATAAGGACCCGTGCACATTAAGGCAACCGTGAACCGGCATATCCAATACCACCTGAGGCAATAGCAGGCCATAAGCCACCACCACCATCACATCAGCCTGGTAAGCTGACAAAACAGACAATGCCCCTTCATCCTTAAAGGATAAAGGCTGCTCAACCGGCACACCTGCATCAACGGCTAACTGCTTAACCGGACTGAACTGAATTTTTCTGCCACGACCAGCGGGACGATCCGGTTGAGAATAAACAGCTACGACGTCATGCCGCGAACCCAGCAACGCTTGCAAGGACGGCGCTGCAAATTCAGGCGTTCCCGCAAACACTATGCGTAAAGCACCATTCATCCGGTGACTGCCTTTGAAGGCGTTTCAGCCTGTTGACGCTTTAGTTTTTCTAATTTCTTACGGACACGTTGTTGTTTTAATGATGACAAATAATCGACGAATAACTTACCGTCTAAATGATCCAACTCATGCTGAATACAAATGGCGAGCAATCCCTCAGCATCCATTTCAAAAGAATTACCTTCCTTATCGAGGGCTTTTACACGAATTTTTTCTGCTCTCGTCACCTTTTCGTAGTAATCCGGCACCGAAAGACAACCTTCTTCATGCTCAACAGAACCTTCTTTACTAAGAATTTCTGCATTGATAAAACACTGTGGCTCATCATTTTCTTCAGATAAATCGATCACCACTACCCGCTGATGAACATTAATCTGTGTCGCGGCCAAACCTATACCGTGAGCGTCATACATCGTTTCAAACATGTCATCAACCAACTGGCGGATAGTCTCATCGACAGCAGTTACTGGCGCAGCTTTTTTGCGCAACCGTATATCCGGGTGGTGTAAAATTTCTAATAATGCCATAACAAATAATTACCGAAAATCTGAAAGTGGTGCGGCCATCAGGCCCGTTCCATTATTATACCTGAAGTCACCCCACGACATAATAAACAGCTATTATAATAAATAAGGATTTACTAACATGTCGCCCCACACTCTTTTATTCCGGGCTATTTGTCTGTCAGCTATCAGCATCATCGCTGGTTGTGCCACCAATGCAGCGCAAGATAGTGACAAAGCCAACCGTATTGCCGCTGAAAAATATTATGATCAGTATTATGGCAC
>CALHAO010000191.1 GCA_937931765.1 uncultured Thiotrichaceae bacterium | reverse complement strand
AAGGTAAATGAGCTGCCTAGCTATGTGGACAGTGGTTTTGTGGATGCTGATGTGCTGAAAGAGTATCTGGAGAAGAATAATCCGGTGGATGCTGATGCGTTTAAGCCTCAGGGTGAGATTGTTTATAAATAGTAGGACTGGGAAAGCACAATGGCTCTGGCAAAACTGAATTACATCGAAGTGCAGGATTATCTAGCTGGTGAACAAAACAGCGAGATTAAGCATGAATATGTATCCGGCACGGTGCATGCGATGGCCGGAGCCAGCGTTAATCATAACCAAATTACCAGCAACCTGAGCCGCCAGTTGGGCAACCAGCTGGAAGGCCAGGATTGTCGGCCATTCAGTAGCGACTTGTTGGTGAAAACGGGTGCTGAAAGCTACCGCTATCCTGATGTGGTAGTCGTTTGTGATGATGATTTCATTGAGAATGAATATGCCACAGCAACACCGGTGCTGATTATCGAAGTCTTATCCCGAAGTACGCGCCAAAAAGACAAGGAAGAGAAACGCCATGAATACCTGAACATTCCGACCTTGCAGGAGTATGTGCTGATTGAGCAGGATTTTGTGGATGTTGGGGTTTTCCGCCGGAGTAATGGCTGGCGGCCATCGCATTATTATTTGGGTGATGAGGTGTTTTTTGAATCTGTAGGCGTGGCGCTGGCTGTTGAGGTGATTTATCAGCGGGTGCGTAATGATGATGTTTTGAGGTATTTAGAACAGAACGAATAAATAAGGTCTGCCCTTTTTAAACGATCACTTTTTGTGTAGAATATTAGTTTTTAACCACGGATGGTTTAGTTATGAAAGTATTGGGCATTGCACTTCTTTTTTCTGTTTCTTGTTTGGCTTTTGCTGGGGAAATTCCTGATTGGATTAAAACCACAGCCAGCGGCAGCTTTGATTGCAGCAGCAAATATTGCAAGAATATGAGTAGTTGCTCAGAGGCATATTACAAACTTACTGAGTGTGGGAAAAAGGGTTTGGATCGTGACAAAGATGGAGTGCCTTGTGAAAATGTTTGCGGTAAAACGGTCAGTGCAATGCAGCAGCGCTTACAAAAAGAGCAGTAAAGCAAATCTAAGGCTTCTCCAATTCCCTCATTTTATATTGAGCTACTATGATTAAACCCACTGATCCCGCAAACACGAGAAAACAAAGTGAATAGCATATCCAAAATCCGATATTTACTTTAAAAAGATTTAGCACCCAAGCAGCTACAGTTAGTATTGCTGGAACCGTGGGAATTACTGGCATAATTGACGATCCGCCAGGTTCATCATGCCCTTTTCTTTTTGCATCTAAAACTGCATACCTGCAATCATAACTACAAACGTGGCCATGCTTGATAGTATGAATAGACCCATATAAATCATAATATTTAAGCCTTAATAAACGAATATCATCAGAACCAATTTTCCACTGACAACCCCTGCACTCGCCGAAATTCCCCCATATTCCGCGTAACTAAAGTACAACCATTAGCCAGCGCAGTTCCGGCAATCAAAACATCCAAAGGCCCGATGGGTTCTCCACGCTTTTCCAAGTCAGCTCGCACCTGAGCAGCAATTCCTGCCACCTTGTCATCAAACGGTAAAACTTCCACAACTGATAGCAATTCCTGCAATTGTTGGCGACGCTTTTGCGGCGAATCAGACTTCAGCAGCCCAGTTTCCAATTCATACAGAACAATAGCCGGAATATAAATCGACGTAGGTAACTGCCCGAGCAACCGCGTACTGACATTACCCATACCTTTGAAATAGTAAATTAAGGTATTGGTATCCAATGCGTATTTCACAGGCTCTCCCTTTCAACATCCTTGCCCTGGCCAGCCCGTATCTCCTCAGCTTCGGGGAAATCACTCCAGCTACCCGCCAACTGTTTAATACTCTCCGGCCACTGTGAGCATGTCTTATTTCTGATCAATCCGGCAATCCACTGGCTTTGCGAGACTCCGGCATCATTAGCTGCCTGTTTCATCGCAAAGGTCGTCGGCTCATCAAGGTAAATAGTTACTTGTCCCATGCTTAACTCCAATAAAGTATAAGTCCAAGTATAATTATTTTATCACTTCAAAACAAATACAAAATCAGACCCACCCCTGCACAAAAATTGCAAGCCAATTCAGCAACAACTCCACACTGAACAGCCATACTGTCGGAATGCACAATAACCGGCACAAAATGTTTTATAGTAAACATAACGTCCTCAGGAAAAAACCAATGGCAAAACACATACTAATCGCCGACGACGACGAACATATCTGCGATGTCATCAGCTTCGCGCTGGAAAAAGCCGACATGCAGGTCACCGTAGCCAACGATGGCAAGCAGGCCGTAGACAAATTCCACGCCAAACCAGCAGACCTGATTGTGCTGGACATCAATATGCCGGAAATGGACGGACTGGAAGTATGCCGCGAGTTACGTAAATCATCGGAGGTACCAATTCTATTCCTATCCTCCCGCGATGATGAGATTGACCGCATTCTGGGCTTAGAAATCGGCGGTGATGATTATGTCACCAAACCCTTCAGCCCTCGTGAATTAGTAGCCCGAATTAATGCCATCCTAAAACGCACTCAACAAGCAAACACCGAACAACAGAGTGACCACATCCAACAAGGCAAACTCAGCCTAAGTCCGGAACGACATCAGGTCAGTTGGAACGAGCAAATCATTAGCCTGACCGCCACTGAATTTGCCATTCTGTTACTCCTAGTGCGCAGCCCGAACCGGGTTTATAACCGTGACCACATTATGCAGAATGCCTATGATAATAATGTGTATGTCAGCGACCGCACCATCGACAGCCACATCCGCCATATACGCCACAAATTCAATGACTGCGGCTGTGAAAGCATTATTGAAACGGTGCACGGTGTTGGCTACAAGCTGGCATCATGCTGATTCTGAATCATGTTAATTAATGCCCGCCTGCCATTACCCGGTCGCACACGCCTCAGCCTGCGGACTATCTTGCTGGTTGTGATGCTGGCCATTCTAGCTTTACCGCTGTTGGGACTGTATTTTTTCCGCATTTATGAGAATGAGCTGGTACGCCAGACTGAGCTGGAACTGATTTCACAGTCAGCCGTATTATCCGCCACCTACCGCCAGTATGCGCGGCGTATCCACCCCGATATTAATAACTTCGGCTATATTATTCATGACTCGCCGCTGCTGCCCAATTCACGCCGCAGCTATGTGCATAAAGAACAAGCTGACTCACGTTATACGCCCATCACGCCAAGGTTAGACCTGGTTAATCAGATTCAATCACCCCGGGCTAATCCACGGATGACCAGCAATAATATTGATCCGTTTAGTAAGCGCATTGCCTTTGAAATGACCGCCGTGATGCGGGATACACAAACCGTGATGCTGGCAGGTATCCGTATTCTGGATATGAACGGTGTGGTGATCGCCGGACAAGAAGAAACCGGCTTATCGCTGGCACACGTAGAAGAAGTTAGACAGGCCTTAAGCGGCCAATATGCCAGCACCATCCGTCAACGGGTTTCAGATGAA
>CALHAO010000190.1 GCA_937931765.1 uncultured Thiotrichaceae bacterium | reverse complement strand
GTGAAAGTCGAAGACTTTCATGCTTGAGATGAAATTCATTCAGTGTTACTACTGCGATTTACGCACCCTCAGGTACCATTCCGATAACAGGCGTACCTGCTTCTCGGTGTAGCCACGTTTCATCATCCGCTCGACAAAATTGTCATGCTTATTTTGCTCATCAGCCGACGACTTCGCGGTATAAGAAATAACCGGTAACAAATCTTCCGTGCTGGAGAACATCTTCATCTCTATCACCCGACGCAGCTTTTCATAACTCGTCCAATCCGGATTCTTACCACCATTATTCGCCCGCGCCCGTAATACGAAATTCACGATCTCATTACGAAAATCTTTCGGATTACTGATACCTGCGGCCTTCTCAATCTTTTCCAGATCGGCATTCAGTGAAGCACGGTCTAAGAAATCACCGGTCTCAGGGTCACGGTATTCCTGATCCTGAATCCAGAAATCTGCATAGGTCACATAACGATCAAACAGGTTCTGACCATACTCGGAATAGGATTCCAGATACGCCGTCTGAATTTCTTTACCAATGAAAGCAACATAACGGGGTGACAGGTATTCCTTGATGAAGCTGATGTAACGATCCTGTATTTCCGGCGCAAACTGCTCTTTCTCGACCTGACGTTCCAATACATACATCAGATGCACCGGATCAGCCGCAATTTCTACGGCGTCAAAATTGAATACTTTGGACAGAATCTTGAAGGCAAAACGTGTCGACAGGCCATCCATACCTTCATCAACGCCACCGGCATCCTGATACTCCTGAATCGTCTTCGCTTTCGGATCAGTATCTTTCAGGTTTTCACCGTCATACACGCGCATCTTGGAATACAGGTTGGAATTTTCAGGGGCTTTCAAACGGGAAAGCACCACAAACTGCGCCAGCATTTTCATGGTATCCGGCGCACAAGGTGCTTCGAATAATGAACTGTTAGCCAGCAGCTTTTCGTAAATCTTAATTTCCTCAGTTACCCGCAGGCAATAAGGCACTTTGACAATCGACACCCGGTCAATAAAGGCCTCGTTGTTTTTATTGTTCTTAAAGGTCTGCCATTCTGATTCATTCGAGTGCGCCAGAATCACGCCGCTAAACGGAATCGCACCGATACTTTCCGTGCCGTTGTAATTACCTTCCTGCGTTGCAGTCAGTAACGGATGCAACACCTTAATCGGTGCTTTAAACATCTCGACAAATTCCAGCAAGCCCTGATTCGCCATGCACAAACCACCGGAGTAGCTATAGGCATCAGTATCATGTTGCGGGAAGTCTTCCAGCTTACGAATATCCACCTTACCCACCAGCGATGAAATATCCTGATTATTCTCATCACCCGGCTCAGTCTTCGACAATGCCACCTGATCCAGGCGTGAAGGATGGCGCTTAACCACACGGAATTTCGAAATATCACCGCCATGTTCTTTCAGGCGCTTCACCGCCCAAGGCGACATAATCGTGCGTAAATAGCGTGGTGGAATACCATAATCTTCTTCGAGAATCGCCGCATCTTCCTCAGGAGAAAACAAGCCCAGCGGTGATTCATTAATCGGGGAACCCTTAATACAATAGATCGGATCTCTTTCCATCAAGGCTTTCAGACGCTCAGCCAATGATGATTTACCACCGCCAACCGGCCCCAACAGGTATAACACCTGCTTACTTTCTTCCAGCCCCTGTGCCGCATGGCGTAGGAAAGCAACGATCTGTTCAATGGCATCTTCCATGCCATAAAACTCTGAGAATGACGGGTAGCGCCGGATCATCTTGTTGGAAAAAATACGGCTCATGCGTGGATCACGCGAGGTATCAACTAATTCAGGCTCACCAATAGCTGCGAGCAAACGCTCCGCACCCGTGGAGTAGGTCATTGGATTTTTTTTACACAGCTCAAGATACTCCTGAAGCGAGTATTCTTCCTCCTGGGCTTGCTGGTATCTGTTTTGGAAATGGTTAAATATACTCATTTTTTTGACTCTCCTGTCTTCCGTGCACGGACGAAGATTTATTACGATATAAACCGGGTAAAGGCGTTGTTATTTTATTTAAAGCGCACCTTAAAATGTACTCTCAAGCAACAAAAGTTACGAACAAAATAGCTGGGCGGCGTAGAGGCCCACTTTAAATCTTAGACTAAGAAACACAAAAAAGGTTTTTATTATTGTCAGAAATTTCATGTTGCCAACGCATGCAGCATAGCTCCTCGCTTCTGCACTTGATCATAATTTACACGATTAGCGTATGCTTTAGGCCTTGAACAAGGCATGAATAAAATGCCAGCTAAACCTGAAGCGATCTACTTTTCACCTGTAATATAAACACGAGCGTTGGCTAAGTACTAAAAACCTTGACCTACATACAGGAATGGCCGGGTATCATAACTTTCAGTCTGTGCAATACCAATAAAAGCAGGCCCCAGCGGCGTATCTGCACCAATAAATAAGCTACCCGTCAGCAGTAAATCACCCCCGTCAATATCAGCATCATCACCCCAGACGTTGCCGATCTCTGCCGTACCACCAACATAAAATTGCGCCACACCCCCCACATCTGATAGCTCATACAGATAAGCCAGACTGGCATTAAACAAGTGATTACCCGCCAGTTGATTTTCAGACAGCCCGGACATACGACCAAATCCACCCAATGACAAACCTTCGGTTAACAAATTTTCATCCGTAAATGTAGTACCAGCTTCCGCACTAAAAATTAGTCCATGCTGATCTTTAGACCACGCCCGGTCAGAACGCACTCTGAAACGATCAAAATCCTGGTCACTGCCTAATTCATCCAACCCTTTCGTGTATTCGACAAACAACCGACGACCTTCAGTAGGAATCCGGTCTTTATTCATTGTGTCCGTACGGTACTGAAAACGCAGACCGGCAGAATGAATCTGATCCGCCAGCTCCAGTTGCCCCGTGGTCACATCCGGCTTGATATAGCTATAAAATGCGCCTGCACGCGCCTCGCCCCATTCACCAAACTCTCGTCCTACATCTAAACGTAGGCCTAGTTCACGTCCCCGCACTTCAGCCAGCCGATCATCACCCTCATAAAAGAAAAAGTCCCGCTGCTCGTGCCAGAAGTGTGGCTCAACAAACAGATCCTTCTCTGGAACCGGCTGATAAAATTCAGAATCAAAACGGATCGTGTCACCAATAATCAGACTATTACTCCACCCTCCACCCTGCTCATTAAAGCCACGGGAAATGCGGCTGACACCAAACTGATATTGCGTATCACCTTCAAAATCATCACTCAGAGAAAACCCAAAACGCAGACGCTGCTTGCCTGCCAGACTGGGCACCGCATTCACCTTTAATACATACTGTCCCTGATTATTTTTCGCTAGATGGTGATCCACCAAGTCAAACTCACCCAGACCATAAATACTTTCTAAACCGCGCTGTAAAATAGCTGCATCAAAACGATCCCCTACACTTACACCAAGACGCTTGCGCAATACATCATCACTCAGGCCAGAATTGTTATTAAACTCGATCCGCGCAATCCGTATATCCTCATCCACCAGATTAGCCTGAATGCGTTTCCCTGCTAAGCGTTGTGGAATCTCATTTTTAACTGCCAGCTTCTGTAAGTTACTCAACTGTTCTCTGGCGGCGCTTTCTCCCAACGGAATGGTTTCACTCACCCGTTCAAAAGCCAGATTGCCAATATCTTTAATACCCGGTTCAATCAGAATATCCTGAGGCTGCATCTGATCCAGTTGTGGCTGGGTGGTTTTCAACATCATTAACTGCATAGCCTGTAGAGCCACCGAAACCGCAGAATCCAGTTTATCCTGCTTCTCAAGAAAGGTCGGGATATTGACCACAATAAGAATATCAGCCCCCATCGCCCGCCCGACATCAACCGGCACATTATTCGAAACAAAACCATCTACCAATAAACGTCCATTGATATTCACCGGAGAAAACATACCAGGAATCGCCATGCTCGCCCGCACTGACTGCGCCAGATTACCCTGCTTCAGCACCACCGCTTGCCCGGTTTCAATATCCGTGGCTACGGCACGAAACGGAATCGGCAACTGATCAAAATTCTGGATATGATTGACCGGCGTGAACAAACTCCGCAACTCAAACATCAGCTTTTGCCCGGTGACCAGACCGCTGGGGCCTTTGAGCTTCCTGTCCTTCAGGCCTAACTCAAAGCTACTAAAAAACCCGGAGTTCACTTCTTTTTGGTGAAACTGCTGATCCTTACGCGGCTGACTATCCTCAAATAAATTCAGCCACTCCAGCGAATTAACGGTTTTTTCCAGCTCATCCGCACTCATACCTGACGCATAAAGCCCGCCAACAATCGCCCCCATACTGGTTCCGGCGATCATATCAATGGGAATGTTATTTTCTTCGAGTACTTTTAGTACGCCGACATGGGCTACACCGGCTGCGCCTCCGCCGCCGAGAACGAGGCCGATTTTTGGGCGGGCTTGTGCTGTTGATGAAAAAGAGAGCAGCAGTGATAAGATTAGTAGGGTGATTTTTAGGTAGCGGGGGAAAACGGTCATGATTATCCTGAACGGTAAAGCTTAAAAATCTCTCAGCTCCGCCACCCCCATCCCAGCCTTCCCCAAGCAGCGTTTTTACAAAACGCTAGACACAAGGGGGGAAGGAGCCGATCGAACCTTGTCAGCATAGCCTGATTGCCATTCAGAACTGATGCTAAACGCCCTTCCCCCTTTGTGGGGGCAAGGGTTGGGGATGGGGGGAAACTACGGA
>CALHAO010000189.1 GCA_937931765.1 uncultured Thiotrichaceae bacterium | reverse complement strand
GCTTTTTTCTCAGCTGCTGCGTGATCCATTAAGAACGAATCAAAATCAGCCAGTACAGTTTCTGTCCAATCTGTGGGGGTGGTGTATCTAAGGGTTAGCACAGGTTTTTGCTCTCAGATATGATGAGGTTTATTAATTCAGCCATTTTATAACAGTTTGCTTGGCTATAGTCAGCGTTGGGAGATGTTTATGGCACAAAAATCAATATTCCTGAGCTGAGCCTAAACCGGAATTCAAAGAAAATCGTCAGGATTTAAAGCGACTGAGCGCCTGATGCTATCACTTCGAATGCTCATCTGATGCATCATCGCTCTAAATTGTGATGATATGCGGCGTTTATGGAAGCGGATTTGCGCCATAAAACTAACATAACTAGGTTGTTCATCTTCGGCGTTGATGGTGGTGGTCGTTTTTACGCTGTTAAGGACTTCATAGTTCTCGCATTGATCCAGTTGGATGACTGCCGCCGGTTCAACCTGATATTTTTTGAGTTCGTAGGTGTTGGCGATAAATTCATCCGCTGGCCCCGGAGAAACGGTCTTAGCTTTCTCCAGTAGCAGCTTGGCACCGGATGGCCAGATGACATAGCCTGCGGCTCCCTGCTGATCCTGAAATAAGGGTAGCAGCTTATAGTCACCGAGCAGGTTCTGAGCGGTTTTCCCTACCGTTTTATTTTCCCCGCGCACTTCGAGATTAACAAGGTCACAGTCTGTTCTGTTTTCGAGTGCTTGCAATATGCCGGGTACATGGCGGGACAACAATGCATCGTCTTCAAGCACCAGTACCGGTTGGTTGCGCTTGATAACCATTTGCCAGATTTTATGGTGGCTGAAGTAGCAGGCAACCTCAGATCTTAGTAGTGGACGCTCCCATCCGAGAACAAGGTGATAATGTACTTGTTCATGAACATAATTAGTCGAGACTGCCCGGATGATTTCATGGTCAAGACCCAGACGTTTGAGTTGCTCTTGTTGGAACTTCAAACGATCCGTGGAATCAGGCAGATTAATAACCAGTATTTGCATGTAGCCCTTTACTAAGTAGCATGGCAGATGCTATCAGCAGATAAAGCCCATTTCACAGAAGATCTGAGATTTAAAATGCTGGATAACCTTTGCATGCGTACCTAAATCTGTTGTGTTTTATCAAAAAGTGTAACAAGTGAAAAGAAGGTGGAGAGTACACCCAGAAATAATCAAAAACCAGTTCGTATGGATAGAATTCTTCTATCCTGATAAGGGGAAGGGAGCCGGATTCCATGGTGTACTACACGAAAGAGACCAATCTGCGTGAAGCTTAAGTACTATTTTCAGGTTTCCCGGTTCCCTCCAAACCGTTATTTATTATTCTTTTTATGCCGTATTGCTGTCGCAACTTAGTAAAGTGCTTTAATTATGTCCATCCTTTCCTGACTGTAGGCTTACCGGCTGTCAAATAAGTGGTATAAAACCAACTGAAGTAACGGGTGGAATTTCATAAAAATAAGCCGGACATGGTATGTTCTGCTGAATGGCCTGATTTTAAAGGAGTATGGCATGTTACAAATCAACAGCGTCGCAGCAGGTAATGCGCTCAATTGGTATAAGTGTGGCTGGAAAATATTTTCAGTGGATAAGGTGAATTGGGTGCTGATGACACTGGTGTTTTTTGTCATTGTATTAGTGCTTGGTTTTATTCCTCTGTTGGGTATGATTGCGATCTATCTGTTATTACCGTTGTTACAGGCCGGTATGATTGGTGCGGCGGATAAAGCTGGGCGAGGTGAACCCATCGATGTCGCTGATCTGTTTATAGCATTCAAAATGAAGGAAAAACGTAATACGCTGCTTGCCTTAGGCGGGATTATGTTGGCCACTGTATTGGCGGTCATGGTGTTCAGTCTACCTTTCATTGGTGGCGGCATGCTGGCTAGTATGAGTGAAACACCTACTGGTGGCATGTCGGTCTTACCTGTTCTTGGTGCTGGCGGTTTATTGTTTGCCGTTACCGCAGGCTTGTTGATGGCGATGATGTTTTTTTATGCGCCTGCTCTGGTGATGCTGCGTGATATGGGCGCGGTTGATGCGATTAAAACCAGTTTTGCGGGTGCCTGGAAAAACGGGCTGCCCTTTGTTATTTTCATGCTGGTTTATATTATTCTTTCGGTGCTAGCCGCTATCCCATTTGGTTTAGGTTTTCTGGTGCTGTTACCGATTGTGGTGGCAGCGAGTTATTGTAGTTATAAGGATATTTTTGTCTGACCTTGCTATGTTTTTTATTACTATAATAACTGTGGCAGCAAGTGGCTTGTCGCATGATAGCAACAGGTTGCTGTGCTGCTGATGAGTTGGCGACGATTTTTATATACCTGCATTGTCTATTTACTGCTGCCGGTGTTGTTGGGGCGCTTGTTTTGGAAAGGCCGAGGCAATAAAGCTTATTCTCAACGTTGGTCTGAACGCTTGGGTTTTGTCTCTGCTTCCGGACAGGGCAATCGCTCAGGGCAAGCACATCTGCCTGTTATTTGTTTGCATGTGGTTTCTGTGGGGGAAACTATGGCGGCGCGTCCTCTGGTTGAGCAGTTACTGGTTCAGTTCCCTGAGCATAGACTTTGGGTTACTTCAACCACACCCACCGGTTCCGATACCGTCCTACGCTTATTTGGTGAGAGGGTGGAACATAGCTACTTACCCTATGACACACCGGGGGCGGTACGGCGTTTTATTAAGCATGTGCAACCTGAACTTTTTCTGGTGGTGGAAACTGAGATCTGGCCAAATCTTTTTGCAGCCTGTGCTCAACAGCGAATCCCTCTATTGCTAGTTAATGCCCGACTTTCCGAGCGTTCTGTGCGGCGTTACCAACGATTTCCTGGTTTAGTGGCTGAAACGCTGCAGTGTGTGACAAGCATTCTGGCAAGGGGGGAGCAGGATGCCGAGCATTTCCGTTCATTGGGGGCGATGCCGGTTGAAGTAGCAGGTGATATTAAATTTGATGTGGTTGTTGATGAGCGTATTCATCAGCAAGGTCAGGCATTGCGGCGAAACTGGGGGCAACGTCCGGTATGGTGTGCTGGCAGTACGCATGAAGGTGAAGATGTTTTATTACTGGCAGCTCACCTACAGTTACAGAAAATATTTCCTGATCTATTATTGATTTTGGTACCGCGCCATCCTGAGCGTTTTGCAGCTGTGGCAGAATTATGCCTGCAGCAAGGTGTAAAACCTGCCAGAAGAAGCTGCGATGATCCGGTTACAGATGATACGTTTGTGTTACTGGGAGATAGCATGGGTGAGTTGTTGCTGTGGTACGCTGCCAGCGATATAGCTTTTGTGGGTGGGAGTTTAGTGGCTGTGGGGGGGCATAATCCGTTGGAGGCGCATTATTTCTCTATGCCAGTGTTAAGTGGTCAATATACGCATAATTTTTCTGATCTGTATTCTGTGCTGGTCGATGCCGGAGCAGTGGTGCAGGTTAATTCTACGATAGAGCTACAGAACCAACTGAGTGATTGGTTAGCTGATGACCCAGCGCGGCAGGTTTCAGGTAGGGTGGGTAAGCAACTGTTGGAAAAAAATCGGGGAGTAACGACACGTTTATTAGAAGTTATTCATACTTGCCTTAACAGGGTGTAGTATGCACCCGAATTATAAATAAAATGAGGCTTCAATGAAAAATCCCAGTTTTTTGACAGTTAGCATATGTTTGTTGGCCGGTATTTTACTGGCAGGTTGTGGTGAAAAGGATGAACCTGCACAAACCAAAGTGGATACTGGCAGTAAAAGTACTAAAGCTGAATTTTCAACCCAGAGCGCAGTGAATATTGATAGCCACCCCGGTAAATCATTGCATGATTCGAGTTGCATCAGTTGCCATGATTCTGCTGTTTATACACGCGAAGATAGGAAGATTGGTGATTTCCCGAAGTTACTCGCTCAGGTGAAGCGCTGTGATGCAAATCTGGGGTCACGTTTGTTTGATGAAGAGATTGCACAGGTGGCTGACTACCTTAATCAGGCTTACTATCAATATGACAAGTAATCTTAGCACCGATGCCTGAGTTATCTAATCACACTGAAAGAACCCTATATACGGTGCGAATCAAAAACACGGAGCATCAGTTTACGGTGGGTTCAGATGAAACAATCCTCGGTGCTGCTTTGCGGCAGGGTGTGGAATTGCCTTGGGGGTGTGGTAGTGGGGTGTGCGGCGTCTGTATGGGCGATATTTTGCAGGGAAAGCTGGAGTATCCTGCTCCGCCACTGGCTTTGTTTGAAGAAGATGAAGCGAGGGGGAAGGGCCTGTTTTGCGTTGGCCTTCCCCGCAGTGACTTGTTGTTATCTATTCCGGAAATGAGTGGCTGATAATAAAGGCTATTCTTCAGTGACGATTTTTTTCCAGGGACGATCATCAATCAGTAGGTCAACCACCCCGGCATTACCGGATTGATCGACAGACACCACTAGCTTGCCTTGTTTGTTACGGACTTTTTTATCGAGTATGTCCGCATACTGTTGGGGTACGTAAAAACGTTCTAGTCCACTAATAAAACGTGTACTGCTATCACAATTGCCACGGATGAACTGTGTGCAGCTTTGCGGTAATTCATCTACAGGGTAAATTCTGCGTTCCGGTTCCAGGCATAGGCTGGCAGCAATGTCGCTGGTTGGGCAGTTGCCATTATCATCAATGCCATAATCGATACGGTATATCAAGTAATGACCTGATAGTAGGTCTCGTGGGTCAAAACCTTCAATAGGGAAAGTGATGCTTTCCCCTGCAATACGTTGTTGGTAGTGCATCCATGTGTTACCTGCCAACACGACAATCGGCAGTAGTAAAGCCAGCGCTAAACCGAATTGTCTGTTCATTCGTGCAGTCCCTCACTCCAATGTTGCAGTCGTTTCCGGCTTTTGTGCCAGAACCAGGCGATACCAATAATCATCAGTCCCGAGAGAATCAGTCCAACGCCGGTGGCGGCTAGCCCACCCATTGCCTGAAAATAAAGGATGACAAACCGCAGTCCGATCAGAAAAGTCATGACATTAAAAGTGCGGTGGTGCCCAATATTACCGGCGTGGGTGGCATACAGGAATAGGATCAGAATGGTCAGAAAAGGAGCGCGGATATCATCAGCAGTCCAGAAGTTAACAGTTCCTCCGGGGTCTTGTAATGCATTAAAGCTATAACGGGTTTCACCATCGAACAGAATAAAGGGATGGAAATAAAGCAGTAGCAATAAAATGATGCTGATCAGCAGGCCTTTATTGAGTGGCCGGTAAGCAGGATTACTGGCAATCATCGTCATTAGAATAGCTGCTACGATGTAGGCCGGAATATACCAGTTAAGCTCAAATGAGCGCATTTCACCGCCGGAACGGATGATGTCGATAAAGATGAGTGCAACAAGTCCTGAAATCTGGAACCAGAAAAAAAAGCTACTACGGAATAACTTCAGGTGTTGACTCAGTCGAGTGAGGACATAACCACCGGCAGCTAATAAAGGTGCCAATAGGAATAAGGCTGGCAATTGTGCAGCGTTGTTGCCGCTGAAGCTGCCACTGCTTAGGGCAATAGCACCCCAGGTAGCAGCATGAATGAATATTGTGCTCCATAAAAAACAGGCAAATAGTTGGCGTGCAAATAAGACGGTTGGCAGTGTGATGGCCGACCAGAGCAGGAGTGCGTTGTACCAGTGTCCGCTGAGATGAAATACCTGTGCAATGAGGCCAATGACTGCCAGGCAGAGGATAATAAACGCGGTAAGCAGTGCATCATACATATAACCTGAGTCAGGTTTTGACTGCCAGAGAGTGGTGACTGCCAGTACGCTTAGCAATCCAAATGCTGTTCCCAGTTTCACCAGATCCGGAATGTTCGCCCAGTTAGCAGCAATCAGGGAAATAATCCCCAGACTGATAATCGATGAGCCGAGAATTAACAGGCTATATAGCCACCAGTGGTTGTTGTTATTTCCGCTTGTTCTCTGTTCGTATTTTCCGATAGCGGTTAGTTGTTCCTGATTGATCAGGCCTTGATCCAGCCAAGTGAGTAATTTTTTTTCCAGGCTAATCATTTAGGTTGATTCCCATTGATCTGTGTTGTCTACCCATTTCATCGCACCAACCGACATAAATGATACAATCAGCACAATGGCCCCAATAAACGTGGAGGCAGTGAACACCAGCAAAAGTGCCGCCAATACTGCGGTCAGTGCTTCTTGTCGCAGCGCACCCTGACGTGTATTGACTAAACATAGAGCAGATCTTACCCAGATTGGTGTTTTTTTCCATTCTTTACTTGTTTTATCCAGCATGACAATTCTATTA
This sequence comes from uncultured Thiotrichaceae bacterium, assembly GCA_937931765.1. GTDB lineage: Bacteria > Pseudomonadota > Gammaproteobacteria > Thiotrichales > Thiotrichaceae > Thiolinea. The sequence continues at coordinate 7,535 of CALHAO010000189.1, read as the reverse complement.
TTCCCCTAGGTAGTTATATTTTATCAGTGTTGGTACTGAATTGGGCAAAGTAATTTTCTGTCATCCCCGTTTACCGGATTAGCCCCGAAGCTTTTCGGTTTTTAACTTTCTGGTATAATTACTGCTATATACCGCATCCCAAAATGGTAGTGAACAAATCATGATACCTAGTTCTAAACGTACTCTAACGGCGTGTTTCGTCTTCATTGCTTGTCAGACCTCAGTTGCACAAGCTGGTTTTTTTGACGATATTCTTTCTGTGTTTAAGGTGCCGCCAGCAGCAGAGACACCTGCTGTTCCTGTCGCACCAGCTCCAGTTACCGCACCAGCTAAACCAGCGGTTGTTCAGCAACCGGCAAAACAATTGCAGCCTCAGACTCAGCCAAGCGTTCAAGTGGAAAAAGCACCACCTCCCGGGCCATCGCAGAAAGATCTTAACGAAATGTTATGGTTGGCTGCTTTACAGGGAAATGATGGCAGAATCCGTGGCTTGGTTGAACAGGGAGCAAATCCTGCCTCAGGTACGCCACATGGTGAGACTCCTTTGCATGTGGCAGCATCCCGTGGTCACCTGAAGCCGATTATTTATCTGGCTAATCATGGTGCTTCTGTGAATGCCCGTACAAAAAATGGCTGGACTCCACTGCATCATGCCGCCCGTTTTGGTCATACTCAAGCCGTGAAGTACTTGTTGCATATGGGTGCTATCCCGCATATTCGTACCAATGACAAAGGCCGCAAAAGCCCTATGGAAATGGCTGTTGATAACGGCTATTTGGAAATAGCCGCGTTGTTTGGTTACCGCCCGAAATAAATAGGGTTTAATCATCTGTAAAGATTGATAAACCCATTAATCTGACTTGCCGGAAAGTGATGTGAGTTTGTTAATTAGTCAAAGCATACCTGCTCAATTGCAGCATTGTCCCATTCTTTCAGGGGTACTTTCTTGACAGGAGACTTGACGGTTTTGCCATTTTTAAGTCCTTTGCCTGTCAATAAATTCAGATCGCAATTCACCACATTATCAGGATCAAGGCGATCATAGCTTTCATAGGTATAACCCGCGACCACAAACTGCTTATTTCGCCAGGCGATTGTGAGCTTTTGATTCCAGGCGCTGCGGCCTATACCCGTGTTTTCGGTATGAACCATCAGTGAGCCTCTGTCATTCAATGATAATTTGGGTTGCTGCCCCCACATCGTACCCATCCAGGCGAAACCCGGTTTAAATAAATGCAGTCCCATAGTTTCGTCATCTGAATTCGAAGTACCGGATAGATAAATGTAAAGATCTGCATCATCATCGCTGCCATCAACTAGGATGGCCCGGTCAAATTCACCATCCTCATTCCAGTCAGTAGTGACAGCACTGATGGCTTGGCTCGGTTGAATGGACGTTTCTGTTGCATAGGTTGCGGTAGTCTGAGCAACAAATAATATCAGCAGTGATTGGATCAGAGTATGTCGGGCTATTTTGTTTCTGCGCATTCTAGTCATTCCTTACGGTATGGTGGTGGTTTTTTGCTAAGTGTAGACCGTTTAGCTGCAAATATTAGTGGAATATAACCGGAATGAATGTGACTTATTCACGCAAGGTATTATTTGCCGGTCGCTGTTATCGGATGAATAATTCCGGCATCCAGTAACAGTTTCCTGTCAGGTTGCCAGATAAGGTCATGTTCAGACTGGTAGAGCTTTTCGAGAAATTGCGGGCTGACTCCACGCTGCAAAAAGTATTTGCGATCTTTTTCCTGCTGACCTTTGATGCTTTTGATTTGCAAGGGCTGTAGTCTTTCCAGTTTGTATTGATGGAAGCCCAGCATTCCTTTTTCTCCCAATGTACGCTGTTTGCCCGCCATAAATGCGATAGGACAGGCTGAATTACATTGCTTTGCTACATGGGTGTCCAGATTGTATTTGGTGATATTCAAGGTGAGTGCACGTGCTGCATACACCAAGCCACCATTACTATTGAGTTCGATAGTGGTGATGCTGTTATGTGTTTTAAGCAGATTGACCAAATCTTCATTATGGATAAAATCCAGATCGCCATTGATATGAACTGTCGTTTTATCCGCATTCATTGTAGGAAGGGGGCGGGTACGTAGTGATTCCAGTGTGATTTTTGCAGGCGGGCCAGCCAACATGTCCAGTGTATGCAAAATACTGAGGATAATAGCCATTACGATAGCCACATAAGCGAACCGGTACATTAACAGGTCACCATACTCCCGGAAGTGACGTTTTGCTGAGCGCCAGGTTCCAGTGACCTGCCAGACTAATAATGTACTGCTGATTCCTACCAACAGAAAAGTAGCTGTATGATTGCCAGGTGCTACAATCAGGCCAACCAGCAAGCGTAACCCCAGCAAGTTGACCAGTATGCTCCATAACAAAGGGCTGCGCCCATGCCAATGATTAACGACCGGATGCATCATTATATTTGTAATGCTTTGCTTCATGCGTTTAGGATACCGGATTTTCCGGAACAACTCCGGGTTGATATTTCATAAGGATCATAATGAGTAACTTTCCGGAAAAGCTGACGGCGACGGTAACAGCACAACTGTCTGAGCCTGCGATTGCCATCCAGTTTCTGGATAGCACTGAAACGGTTCCGGGCAATGCGGGTAACTTACCTGAGTTTGAATACGATGCTGTGGCGGATCAGGCGCATCGTGTGGGGCGGGGTATGATTCAGAAATACCGCAACCGTCTGTTACTGATTGCACATAGCCATTGTGCGGTGCATTGCCGGTATTGTTTCAGGCGGCATTTTGATTATGCTCAGGATACCTTTCAGGAAGAGGATATTGAGCTTCTATATACACACCTTGATACGCATCCGGAAATTGATGAGGTGATTCTCAGTGGTGGTGATCCACTGATGCTGTCGAATCAACGTCTGGATACACTAATCGGGGTGTTGTACCAGCGGGTAGGCGTGAAGCGTATCCGTTTACATAGTCGGGTGTTAACAGTATTAAGTCGGCGTATTAATACAAAATTTCTGGAGCTGTGTAAGCGTTACCGTAGCAAGTTGGTGATAGTTACTCATATCAACCATGTCTCAGAAATCGATACAGAAGCCGGGCAAGTAATCCGGCAACTCGGTGATTTAGGTATTAGGTTACTGAATCAATCAGTATTTTTACGTGGCGTGAATGACAGTGCTGTGATTTTGAATCAATTGTCAGACAAGTTATTTACCCTGGGTGTAATGCCGTATTACCTGAATCTGTTGGATCGGGTGAAGGGGGCAGAGCATTTCTATATTGATGATGAAGAGGCGAAGGAGATTTATCGTGAGTTGGCAGAAATAACTTCAGGTTATTTACTGCCTAAGCTGGTCAGGGATGATGGCCAATCGGCCTACAAATGTATTGTAGGCCTTAATTGATATTTGATAGGTGCTTAATTAAGCCGGAGCCAGTCCGCGCATCCGCTCTGAGCGTCTGCGTAGCATTTCGACAATGGTCAGCAGGCCAATCGACATGATTACCAGCAGAGTCGCCACAGCGAGAATAGTCGGGCTAATTTGCTCTTTAATGCCGGAGAACATCTGACGTGGAATGGTGCGTTGTTCAACATCGGCAAGGAAGATAACCGCGACCACTTCATCCAATGAGGTGATAAAGGCAAATAATGCGCCTGAGATCATACCCGGCAGAATCAACGGCATAATGACCTTGCGGAAGGTAGTGAGGCCATTCGCACCCATGTTTTGTGAAGCACGGATCAGTGAACGGTCAAAACCGGTCAGAGTCGCTGTCACGGTGATAATGACGAAGGGCACACCTAATGTCGTGTGAGCCAGAATAATACCTAAGTAGGTGCCTGACAGTCCGACATCTGAATAAAAGAAGAACATGCCGGTGGCCATAATAACCAGTGGTACGATCATTGGTGAAATCAGTAGTGAGGTGATCAGGCTGCGATAAGGCATATTGGGTTGTGATAATCCCAGTGCTGCCAGTGTGCCGAGTGTCGTAGCCAGAATAGTCGAGCAGATCGCGATAAAAAATGAGTTACGTGCTGCGCGAATCCACTGAGCATTATTCCACATGTCTGCCCACCAGCCTTCAGTGGCTTCGGGGTTGGTCATACCGTTATAGACAATATCTTTGTACCAGCGCAGTGAATAAGCGCTGGGGTCAAATGACATCATGCCTTCAGTAAAGGTGAAGTAGGGTTCGACGTTAAAAGATAACGGCACGATCACTAGAATAGGCGTGATCAGAAATACGAAGATAAACGTGCATATCGTTAGGTAAGTATACTGCCAGATACGCTCGCCCGTGGAGGCATAAAGCGGCAGCTCTTTCATGAAGAACAGCGGCGTACCGAACAGAAAGATAAACCCCAAGGTGACTGCGATGGATTGCGTGATAAGCAGCACCACTACGCAGGCGATCAGGAAGTAAAGGTTACGTCTTTTCATATTGCTGAAAAATGCTTTTATAGCGTTCATAGTCCTAATCCCTTACCCAAAGCTCAGCTTGTCAATACCGACCAGCTTGTTATAAATCCAGTAAAAAACCAGAACGATGACCAGCAGAATTGCACCGAGAGCAGCACCCAGGCTCCAGTTCAGGGATTTTTGGATGTGATAGGCAATCAGGTTAGAGATCAGAATGCCATCTTCACCACCGACCAGCGCTGGGGTGATATAGAAGCCAATCGATAAAATAAATACCAGCAAAGTACCAGCGGCAATACCCGGTATAGTCTGTGGGAAGTAAACGCGGCGGAATGCATTAATCGGTGTGCCACCCATTGAGCGTGCGGCACGCATATAGCTTGGCGGTATAGTCTTCATCACCGAATATAAAGGTAGAATCATGAAAGGTAGCAAAATATGCACCATTGAGATGATTGTGCCGGTCTGGTTGTAGATCATTTGAATGCGGCTATCGTTAGCCACCAGCCCAATGAAAACTAAAATATCGTTAATGACTCCCTCCGTTTGCAGAATGGCAATCCAGGCGGTGGTACGCACCAGCAAAGAAGTCCAGAAGGGCAGTAACACCAGGATCATTAATAGATTTGAGGCCTTCATGGGTAACGTAGACAATAAATAAGAGACCGGAAATGCCAATATAAAACAGAAGAAAGTGATGATGGCGGACATCCACAGGGTCTTACCAAAATTGCTGACATAAATCTGATACAAGTCGTCAGCTGGAACCATTTTGCCTTGATCATCGTATTTATGATCGAGTGCAGCCATATAAAATGCGGGGGTGTAGTCACGCGAAACCCGTTTCAGGGTGCGCCAGATAACAGGGTCATCCCATTTTTTATTGATTTTTAACAGGGCTTCTTTATAAGGGCCTTCAGTGACTTTATTGATTTTGCGTCCGGTGCCGGTAAATAAGCTGCGGGTGCCTGGCATTTCATAATTGACCCGGGTGGCCAGGTTACCGACTGTTTTACCAATTTCACGTTTTTCCCGTGCGTTTTGAAGGTCTTTGACAAACGCTTCAAATACTGGCTCATCGGGCAGACCTTGTTCGTCCCAGTCCTGAATTAGCTCAGCAAAGACGGGTAGTACATTGCTACCGGCAGGGTTGTTAACTGAACGCCATAGCATCTGGCCGATGGGCAGTACAAAACTGACAACCAGAAATAATACTAAGGGTAGGGTGAGTAAAAATGCCCGCATTCTCAGCTTGCGAGTGGTGCGTGCCAGTTTCTGTTTTAGTGGTATGCCGTCAGTACTAAGGATGGCATCGGAGTTTTGCTGTGCTAAAACCGTCTCTGACATAAATTTACGCCCTTTCATCAGGTATGGATAAAAAAAATGGGGTGGCAGTCAGGCCACCCCACGTAACACTAGAGCTTATTTAAAGCTAAGAGCAGGTTGGTTTTAACCAGCCAGCCATGCATTAAAGCGCTCACTCAGTTGATCCTGGTTATCAGCCCAAAACTCAAAGTTGTTCTGTACTGAATTTGTCAGGTTATCAGGAGCTGTTGGCATTTGTGGGCCCATATCAATATCTTTGTTATGGTACTTACCCACTAACGGGCCTGATGATTTACGAGCCGGGCCGTAAGAAATGTAAGATGCCTGAGCAGCTAATGGCTCGGTGCCAGTAGAGAACTTCAGGAAGTCCATTGCCAGCTCTTTGTTCTTGGAGCCTTTAGGAATAACCCATAAGTCCAAATCCCAAATCTGACCATCCCATACGATTTCAAAAGGCTTGTCTTCACCAGCAACCGCATTAAAAATACGACCATTGTAAGCGGTAGTCATAACGACTTCGCCATCAGCCAGCAGTTGTGGTGGCTGTGCACCCGCTTCCCACCAAATGACAGAGTCTTTAATAGAGTCTAACTTTTTAAAGGCACGATCAATACCTTCGTCAGTACCCAAAATTTCATAAACATCTTTCGCTGCAACACCATCTGCCATTAAAGCAAATTCTAAATTGGATTTAGGGTTTTTGCGCAGACCACGTTTACCTGGGAATTTCTCCAGGTCAAAAAAGTCAGCCACTGTTTTCGGGCCATCTTCTGTCTTAATTTTTGAAGAGTCATAAGCAAAGATGGTTGACCAGACGATATTAGCTACTGCGCAATCATGCAGCGTGCCTTCCAGGAAGTCGTCAGCAGCTTTTGTACCATCTGCACCATCCGGAAGTTCGGAAGCATCAATAGTTTCCAGCAAACCTTCATCACAAGCACGGATAGCATCAGACAGTTCAACGTCAACGATATCCCAGCTAACATTACCAGCTTCAACCTGCGCTTTAATTTCGGCGGTTCCGCCATTGTAGTCTTCAGACTTAATTTTGTTACCAGTCTTAGCCATCCAAGGCTTGTGGTAAGCCTCAACCTGTGACTTGGTATATGCGCCTCCCCAGGAAACAACAGTAATATCTCCAGCTGCGTTAGCCAGACTGGTAGCAGCCATCAAACCTGATGCTACAACCGTTGATAAAAGTAGCTTTGAAAGTTTCATTCTTTCTCCTTCATTAAATAGACTTCACTGAGTGAAGCTGTATATCGTTACCTAACTCTAACTAACGTATATTTGTTGTGTCAAAAGCTGTTTTAGATGCTTAGCCCGAAAAATCCAGTGCTTTACAGTCACTTGAATTCCAACCCACTTTGACCGTTTGTCCAACATCCAATTTGCGCATATCTGAGCGATTACGCACTTTGACGATGAATTGATCATTTCCGGCAACATTAACCCGAACCCGGATATGGTCACCTAAATAAATCCGCTCCTCTACCTTACCCGTCAGCACATCATCCATGCCATCGACAAGATCAAGCTCCACCCGCTCAGGTCGCAACGATAGCGTGGTACGTTCACCCACCTCATGTACATTGATCCTTTCGGCAATGACCGTTTCTCCACCATCAGTTTTAACCGTGCATTTGGAGCCATCAATTTGCGTGACAGTTCCCGATAAGGTGTTATTTTCCCCAATAAACTGGGCAACAAAGGCGTTTTGCGGATTTTCGTAGAGTTCGTTCGGTGTGGACAGTTGTTGAACAATGCCATCATTAAATACTGCGACCCG
>CALHAO010000188.1 GCA_937931765.1 uncultured Thiotrichaceae bacterium | reverse complement strand
CTTCTCAAAAATGACGTTTTTTGAGAAGATCATGTATCATATGTAAAGAAACTTACTATTTTTGAGAAAGTGATCGAAATGCAGCCTGTTCCATTACCCATATTGTCATCCCTACTGGATAAACCAAGCATTCTAAGAGAGTTGGTAACAGCTCATCGACACCTCGCTGAACTCAAAGGTATTGCTAAAACAATACCTAATCAGGGCATCCTATTATCCACGCTGAGCTTGCAGGAAGCAAAAGACAGCTCTGAGATTGAAAACATAATCACCACACAAGATGCACTATATAAGTACCGTTTGCAGACAGATATTCAAGACCTTCCTGCTAAAGAAGTATCAAATTATGCTGATGGTTTAGAGGTGGGTTACCAAGCTGTTCGTACTCATGGCCTGCTCACCCTGAACACCATACTGGAAATCCAGCAAACTTTAGAAAACAACAGAGCAGGATTCAGGAAGTTGCCGGGAACAATACTTAAAAACGAACAAACCGGAGCAATAGTCTACGAACCACCATCACCAGAAAAAATACCTGACCTGATGAGCAACCTTGAGTACATCATAAACGGCGATATTGATGAGATAGACCCTATTGTGAGAATGGCGACTATACACCATCAATTTGAAAGCATCCATCCCTTTTATGATGGTAACGGGCGAACAGGCAGGATTATCAACATACTTTTTCTGGTTAAAATCGGCCTGCTTGAGGCTCCTGTTCTGTACCTCAGTCGCTATATTAACCACACAAAAGAGGATTACTACCGACTATTACAGGAAGTGCGGGATACAGGTGAATGGGATAACTGGGTTATTTATATTATCCGGGGTGTCGGGCTGACCTCTAAGCATACTGTAATATTGATTGAACAAATCAGGGCGCTATTGCAAGAACAAAAACATCTCATCAGAAGCCACTATAAATTTTATAGCCAGGACTTGATTAACAATATTTTTCGCCACCCGTATACCAAAGTTCAATTTCTGGAAAAAGACTTAAATGTTTCACGCCCTACTGCAACACGCTACCTGGACACTCTGGCGGAAGATGGTGTACTGGAAAAACAAAAACTAGGCAGGGAAAGTTATTACCTTAATAAACAGTTAGTTAACCTATTATTCAACATCCCGAGAATTGAGGTATAAAACCGGACTCTGCTCACCCGCATCACCTGCTCGTTCGGTTGCACAGTCTCCGGCACAATTTCAGGCAAATAGCCTTCCTTTAATGATATTCTCTTCACGCACAACCCCACCAAAACCTCAGGAGTGTTGAAGCCATGCGCATACTGCATACTTCGGATTGGCATTTAGGGCAGAACTTCTTCAGCAAAAGCCGCAAGGCTGAGCACCAGGCATTCATCGACTGGCTACTGCAAAAGGTAGGTGAACACAAAGTCGATGCCGTACTCATAGCAGGCGATGTATTCGACACCGGCACGCCCCCCAGCTATGCCCGCGAACTCTACCACTCCTTCATCGTCGAAATGAGCCGCTCAAACTGCCAACTACTCATCCTCGGTGGCAACCATGATTCCGTCTCCACCCTCAACGAAACCAAAGAGCTGCTCGCCTACCTCGACACACAAGTCATCGCCGGAGTCAGCGAAGACTTACCCTCACAAATCATCACTCTGAAAAACCGCGAAGGTGAGGCCGGAGCCATTGTCTGCGCAATCCCCTTCATCCGCCCCCGCGATGTCCTGCGCAGTCAGGCCGGAGAGAGCATACAAGCCAAACAACAGGCACTCGGCGATGCGATACAAGCGCATTACCACCAACTCCACCAACTGGCCATCGCCGAACAAAAACGCCACGACAAACCCATACCCATTATCGCCACCGGCCACCTCACCGCCTTAGGCGTGAAACTCAGTGAATCGGTACGCGATATCTATGTCGGCTCACTGGAAGCCTTCCCCGCACAAACCTTCCCACCCGTAGATTACATCGCACTGGGCCATATCCACCGCCCGCAAATCGTTGCTAAATCTGCACACATTCGTTATAGCGGCTCGCCCATTCCACTGAGCTTCGATGAACTGAAAACCCAGAAGAGTGTATTTCTGGTGGACTTTGCTGACGGGGCATTAAAACAGGTAACACCGCTACTTATCCCCAGGTTTCAGGCGATGCAGGTATTAAAAGGCAACCTAAACGCCATAGAAGAACAACTCAACGTCAGTTATCCACAAAATAGTGTGGATAACCCCAAAGTATCCACAAACGACAGCAACAAACCCGCTGCTAATGTGGATAACCCTGATATATCCACAACCGATAACAGCAAACCTGCCGTCACCTGGCTTAGCATCGAAGTCGAAACTGACGACTACCTCACCGACCTGCAACAACGCATCCAATCCCTATGCCAGGGCTTACCCGTGGAAATCCTGCAACTACGCCGCGCCCGTGCAGACCGCCGGGCAGGTATAGAGCAAATCGAACAGGAAACCTTAAACGAGCTAAGCGTGGAAGACATATTCGAGCGGCGCTTGGCACTGGAAACCTTTGAAGGGCAGGAAGCCGAACAACGCCGCGATCGTATCCGCCAGCTCTACAGCGGCATTGTCAGCGAAGTAGCAGAGCAAAACGGGCAGGAAATCAGCACATGAAAATTCTCAGTATCCGCTTTAAAAACATCAACTCCCTGAAAGGCGAATGGAAAGTCGACTTCACCTGCTCACCTTTCGCGGAGAATGGTTTATTCGCTATTACCGGCTCAACAGGTGCGGGAAAAACCACCTTACTGGATGTCATCTGCCTGGCCTTATACCACTGCACACCACGCATCAAAACCGTCTCCCAGAAAACCAATGAACTGATGACCCGTGGCACCGCCGAATGTTTTGCGGAGGTGGAGTTTGAAGTAAAAAATACCGCCTACCGCGCCTTCTGGAGTCAACGCAGGGCACGCAATAAACCCACCGGCGCATTGCAGGCCCCTCAGGTGGAATTGGTGGATGTGGCGAATGACAAAATCCTGTGCAGCAAAGTAAATGAGAAAAATGCCCATATCGAAGCCTTGACCGGACTGGATTTTGCCCGCTTCACCAAATCCATGATGTTGTCACAGGGCCAGTTTGCCGCCTTCCTTAATGCTGATGCCAACGCACGTGCAGAGCTACTGGAAGAACTCACCGGCACAGAAATTTATGGCCTGATCTCAGAAAAAACCCACGAGCATTACACCGCCACCAAACAACAACTGGCCGAACATAAAGCACGGGCCGCAGGTGTCATGCTATTAGATGAAACCACTACCGCACAACTCACCTCAGAACAAGACGCATTAGCACAACAACTGACCGAGGCCGAACAACAACATAAACAATGGCAGGCGCACCAGCACTGGTGGCAGGAAGTCAAAACCGCTGAGGCTGAGCTGGAAAAACAGACTCAAGCACAGGCTGCATTACTGACAGAAAAAGCAGCGGCAGAATCTGCATTGCAGCGTTTGAAACTCAGTGAGCCAGCTGAAGCTTTACGTGGCGTGTTTGATGCTTATGAAAAAAACCGCACACAACTAGCACAGGCAAAAGAACATCAACAAACCCTGAATCTCCAGCAGGAGAAAGCCAAGACACTATCCAGCCAGCAGCAGGAACAACTAGACACCTTTCAAACCGAATTCCGGCAGGTGCGTAATGAGCAGCAGCAATTAGAAAAACTGTTAAATGAACAGATTATTCCGCTGGATAATGATGC
>CALHAO010000187.1 GCA_937931765.1 uncultured Thiotrichaceae bacterium | reverse complement strand
CCGACGGGCAGTAAAACCGGTTCAGCAACACCGCGCTCCAGCGTACCAAGAATCATGCGGGCGGCACCGGTTTTTAGTTCTTGTATTTGCGATTGGCTGTGACTTTGACCTTCGGGGAAGATCATGATCCATTCGCCTTGTTCCAGTAATTCATAAACACGACTAAATGAATCCTGATTTTGTGTCGTGTCCACACCGTCATCTGTGGCGCGGTATATCGGCACGGCACCCACCGTGCTTAAGATAGGCTTGAGCCAGAGCTTATTGAACAAACCACTGCGGGCCAATGGGCGCATTGTTTTAGTACTGGCGGCTTGTACCAACACCGGATCAACCAGCGCGTTAACATGGTTCGCGCACAGTAAAACGCCACGATCCTGTGGGATATTTTCTAAACCGGCCACTTCGTAGTGGCGGTAAAAAATCTTAATGGCCAAGCGGGCAAAACCGCGCCACATTTTCAGGGCTATCTGCTTAAGCATCTTCTTCGTCTGAATTGGTCTCTATTTTATGAGTAATACTACCATGCTAAGACTGAGTTGTTGTTTCACTGGGATTGATGGTGGTGACGCAGTGATGCGTAAGGACGGTTATTCCATCTATCAGTGTTTTTTGGTATGCGTGGTCAAATTAATGATACTTATTTAATCCCCGCTTCACATTTCATTTTAAGGAGTAAAATTATGCAAAATACCCCACTGAATAGTCATGAGGTCGATTACGAGATCTTTGGTGACGACATGCAGATCGTCGAAGTAGAGTTAGATCCAGCCGAGACGGTGATTGCTGAAGCGGGCGCGATGAATTACATGGAAGATGGCATTCAATTTGAAACCAAAATGGGTGATGGTTCAAAGCCTATTAGTGGTGTAATGGATGCTTTACTCAATGTCGGTAAACGGGTACTGACCGGTGAGTCTATCTTTATGACTCATTTTACCAATAATGGTCACGGCAAAAAGCGCGTAGCATTTGCGGCACCTTATCCCGGAAAAATCATTCCAATTGATCTGAATGAAATAGGCGGTGAGTTAACCTGCCAAAAAGATGCGTTTCTGTGTGCGGCTTACGGCACGTCAATCGATATTGCCTTTCAAAAGAAACTGGGCACCGGCTTTTTTGGTGGCGAAGGTTTTATCTTGCAACGCTTACGTGGTGACGGGAAAGCCTTTGTGCACATTGGTGGTACGGTGATCAAACGTGATTTAAAAGCGGGCGAAGTACTTAGAGTCGATACCGGCTGTTTGGCCGCGTTCACCAGCGGCGTAGATTATGATATTGAACGTGCTGGCAACTTAAAATCAATGGTTTTTGGTGGTGAGGGGCTGTTCTTGGCGACTTTACGCGGGCCGGGCACTGTTTACCTGCAAAGCCTGCCATTTTCACGTTTAGCCAATCGAGTCATTCAAGCGAGTAGCATTTCTGTTGGTGGCAGCAAGGGTGAAGGCTCAGTGCTTGGTGGTTTAGGTGATTTGTTTGGTGATCGTTAAATGCATTCCGGCTTTTGGGAGTTAAGCATGATCTGTGTTTGAGTTGATCTCTGTTTTATGAGCATCGGGTGGAATGATATACTGAATCTGAATCCATCGTGAGCTTAAGCGTATGAACCTAATATTAGATAGCCTTAATCAACAACGCAGACGCATTCTTGCTATTGCTAAACGCCATAAAGCAGGGAATGTGCGGGTCTTTGGTTCAGTCGTTCGCGACGAAGCACATGATGATAGTGATGTGGATTTTCTGGTGTCTTTTCAGCCCGGTGCTACGTTGTTTGATCAGGCTGGTTTAATCGAAGAGCTAAGCGTTTTATTAAACCGTAAAGTTGATGTTGTGAGTGAGCGGGCGATAAATCGCCATTTAAAGCCCATTATCACTCAGGAAGCGCAGCCACTATGAAAGATCGTTTGGTTTTCATGCATGCCGCCTATGACTGCATCCAGTCAATCGAAGCATACACTGAAGGTTATGATCTGGCACAATTCTTGGAAGATAAAAAGACCCAGGATGCCGTGATCAGAAACCTTGAGGTTTTGGGGCAAACGGTTAAAGATTTTGGTATTGAAGATTTGAAACGTGACTACCCGGATGTGCCTTGGTCGCAAATTGCCGGGATGCGCAATATTATTGCTCATGAGTATCTTGGCTTGGATAGCCATATTATTTGGTCAACTGTGCATGGAAATCTGACTCCGGTCAGGGTGGCAATCAATGACCTTCTGAACAAAAAGGCGTAAGCACTGCACTTAGCCAATCGCCATAACCTGCTTTATAGCGTTCGTGTATCCCTCCGTTTATGACATAATACCCGTTCTGTATTTCAGCACACTCCTCAGGAAAATATTCATGCCCACACTCAATTGGATTGGTAAGGAAGCCGTTGTGCGCCATCATCGGGATGTGCCGTATCGCTTGCTGGAACCTGTTGCTGACTTGTCATGTGGTGAAACTGATTCCGGTAATCTGATTGTTGAGGGTGATAATCTTCATGCGCTGAAGGCTTTGCTGCCGCGTTATGCCGGGAAAGTGAAGTGTATTTATATCGACCCGCCTTATAACACGGGCAATGAAGGCTGGGTGTATAACGATAATGTGAATAGTCCTGAAATTCGGCGTTGGCTGGGGGAAGTGGT
>CALHAO010000186.1 GCA_937931765.1 uncultured Thiotrichaceae bacterium | reverse complement strand
ATATATAAGGATAATCATGGCAGTTTCCTATCATATTGTGACTGAACACGAGGCTGGGCAGCGAATTGACAACTTTTTGCTGAAATTTTTTAAAAAAGTGCCAAAAAGTGTGATTTATCGAATTGTACGCAAAGGTGAAGTGCGGGTTGATAAAAAGCGTGTCAAACCTGACCGTAAGCTGGTGGTGGGCGAAGAAATCCGCATTCCGCCGGTACGTATTGAAGAGAGGCCGGATAAACCGGAAGCGCCACAAGCTTTGTTGGATAAAATAGAGGCATCTATTTTGTTGGAAGATGATCATCTCATCGTCCTGAATAAACCTACGGGGCTACCTGTGCATGGTGGCAGTGGGGTAAAATATGGGTTAATCGAGTCTTTCCGCCAGTTACGCCCGAACCTGCCGTTTGTGGAGTTGGTGCATCGTCTGGACAGAGATACCAGTGGCCTGATCCTTTTGGCTAAATCGCGCAAGGTGCTGAACGCGTTGCATGAGCTATTGCGGGGTGGGGGCATGGATAAACATTACCGCGCTTTGGTAGGTGGGAAATGGCAAGGTGGCTCGCAACGTATTATAACTGACCTGACACGCAGCAGCAGTTCGCGACAGAAAATACAGGTGTCAGACGATGAAGATGGCAAAACAGCAGAGAGCGTTTTTTCTCCTGTGTTGGTGACGCCGGGCTGCTCATTGTTGGATGTGCAAATCCTGACCGGGCGCATGCACCAGATTCGTGTGCAGTTGGCACATCTGGGTTATCCGATAATTGGTGATGATCGCTATGGTGATTTTACCCTGAACCGTGAATATAAGCGTTTGGGATTGAAACGGCTGTTTTTACATGCGGCGACGCTGGAATTTATGCTGGAGACTAATGGGCAGAAGTACCGTTTGGAAGCGCCTTTGCCGGATGATCTTCAGGATATGGTTAATAAAGTGAAAAAGAATAGTGTCTGACTCGGTTGTTGCGAACTCTGGCCGAAAGTATCAACTACTTATTTTTGACTGGGACGGGACTTTGGTTCAGTTATCCGGTCGATTATTTGAGGGTGTGGAGCCGGTGCTGCAGTTGCTATCTGAGCAGGGATATTACCTGGCGGTGGCTACGGGCATGTCGCGTCGTGGTCTGGATCAGGATTTGCGCAACCTTGCATTGATGGAGCTGTTTCCGATTACCCGCACAGCTGATGAGACATTTTCTAAGCCACATCCGTTGATGCTGGAAGAAATAGTGACTGATTATGATACGTGTGTTGAGGCGGCGTTAATGGTTGGTGATACAGAATACGATTTACAAATGGCAGCCAATGCTGGAATGGATTCGCTGGCTGTCAGTTACGGTGTGCACACCGCAGAACGGTTGTTAAAACAACGGCCTCAGGGACTGATTGAGCAGTTTGCACAATTACCCGCTTGGCTAAATAATTTGAATAAACAAATAGATAA
Organism: uncultured Thiotrichaceae bacterium; assembly: GCA_937931765.1. Classification (GTDB taxonomy): domain Bacteria; phylum Pseudomonadota; class Gammaproteobacteria; order Thiotrichales; family Thiotrichaceae; genus Thiolinea. The sequence goes on along the minus strand of CALHAO010000186.1, from coordinate 12,079 downwards.
GGGAAACCGGTATGAATGAAGAAGGTCGTGCGATTGATGCGCTGAAGGATATTGCGCTTGAGAGCATTAAAGAACAAAAGCGTACACGTCGCTGGGGCATATTTTTCAAGCTGTTTTTTGTAGCTTACCTGCTAGCGACGTTGTATCTGGTGTTTAGTCCGTTTAAGGGTGGTGATACTGATGCGTTGACTGCCACTGAAATCACTGCGCTGGTGGATATTAAGGGCGTGATTATGGATGGCTCAGAGGCCAGTGCCGACATGGTGGTGGGCAGTTTGCGCAATGCCTTCAAACATGAAAAGACCAAGGGCGTGATCATTCGTATCAATAGTCCCGGTGGTAGCCCGGTGCAGTCTGGCTACATTAATGATGAAATCCGTCGTCTGAAATCCGAGCACAAAGATATTCCGGTCTATGCGGTGGTGTCTGATGTATGTGCTTCTGGTGGTTATTATATTGCGGTGGCCGCTGATAAAATTTACGCTGATAAAGCCAGCATAGTGGGTTCGATTGGCGTGCGCATGGATAGCTTTGGTTTTGTTGAGTTAATGAAGAAAGTGGGTGTTGAACGCAGGCTTTACACGGCGGGCACCAATAAAGGTATGCTTGATCCATTCATGGAAGAAGTGCCGGAACAGGTATCGCACATTGATGACATGCTGGATGTGACCCACAAACAGTTTATTCAAGTGGTTAAAGACGGTCGTGGTGATCGCTTGAAAGGTGGTTCTGAGATTTTCAGTGGTCTATTCTGGACAGGTGAGACTGCTGTTGAACTAGGTCTGGTTGATGGCCTGGGCAGCACGTCATATGTGGCGCGTGAGATTATCGGCGCTGAGTATATTCAGAACTTCACCACAGAAAAAGACTTATTGCAGCGTTTAAGTGATCGTATCAGCACGTCGCTGAGCATGATGATGCGCAGTGAGACTAGCACCACGCCCCGCACTGTATTGTATTAATACGGTGCAAAGTTGCAGACTTTCATGCTTGAGGTGAAAGTCTTTTATGTGTTACTGGACAAATTCTATGAGCTGATGGAACCCCGTGCCATCGACGTAAAGTAGTTCAGCATGTTTGAATCCGGCCTGGCGGGCAATGTCTGTCAGGCTTTCCAGTGATTCAGGGTGATCACTCATATTAATGTGTGCTGCTAGTTGCCGGAGTGCGGTTGAGTTAAGTGTGGGCCAGTTCTCCGCAGCGTGCTCATAGTAACGTTTCAGGTAGTCATCACGTTCTTCATGATGTCTGCGGATAACGTCATAAACTAATACGCGTCCCCGCTTGCGCAAGTGCTCCCGACATTCTTTGAAAAAGCGGATTTTTTCTTCTCTGGGCATTAAATAAAGCGAAAAGCCGACGATCATCACCCGGAATTTTTCCTCACCGACCAGTGGCGTAAATGCAGTATGGTCGCCGTGGATTAGTTTGGATTGGATGTTAGCCGCGTCCAGGTTTACCTGCGCAGATTGTAGTGCTTCTGCTGACTGGTCTACGCCGGTGTATTGTTTTACTAACGCAGAAGGCAGTGTCTGGCTGGTAAAGTAGGCATCTCCGCAACCGAGATCCAAGACTGAAAAAGGCTTGTCATACACTGAGCATAGGTGTTGTCGTATGGCAGTGTGGATTTCATGGTGTGCCATGTAATTTTCTTCGATAGCATGGCGAAAAATTTCTTGTTTATTGTGAAAGTCACAGACTTTCATGCTTGGGAATGAAATTTTTTCATGTATATTACCTTGGAATTGCCGGATTTGTTGAGGGTGTTCGTCCGCCACGGGTTTTGCTTCTCCTTCTATATTCGGTATCTCATTATTGATGCAGATGCTGGAGAAGGCAAACGCTATCTGCAATTCTTACTTGTTCTGTCCGGTGCCTGTGGCAGAATAGCGACATGTCCGACATTACCCCAGCTTTTGACGTCAAAGATTTCCTGAAAACCGTGCCTCACCAGCCTGGTGTTTACCGCATGCTCAGTGAAAAAGGCCAGATTATTTATGTCGGTAAGGCCAAAGACCTGCGTAACCGGGTATCCAGTTACTTCCGGGGAAATATTGCTAACTCGCGTACTTATGCCTTGGTTAAGCAAATACGTGATGTGCAGATCACCGTAACCAACACTGAAGCTGAAGCGTTATTACTTGAAAATAATCTGATTAAGCAGCATCAGCCGCGTTATAACATTCTATTGAAAGATGGTAAGGGCTATCCGTATATTTATATTTCGGATAAACAGGATTACCCCCGCATCCAGTTTTATCGCGGTTCGCGCAAACAGCCCGGTCAGTACTTCGGGCCTTATCCCAGCGTAGGTGCGGTACGCCAGACTTTGCACCTGATGAAAAAGCTGTTTAAGGCTCGGCAATGTGAAGATAGTTATTTTGCCAATCGCTCCCGGCCTTGCCTGGAGTATCAAATTAAGCGCTGTAGCGGGCCGTGCGTGGGGTTGATCAGTCAGCAGGATTATAATGACAGTGTGCAGCATGCGATTCAGTTTTTACAGGGGCGTACAGGGGATGTGATTGATGATCTGGTACAGAAAATGGAAGTGGCTTCTCAGGCATTAGCCTTTGAAAAGGCTGCAGAATACCGTGACCTTATTGAAAATTTGCGCCAGATTTCTCAGCAGCAATATGTCAGCGGTGGCAACAGTAATGTCGACATTGTGGCGATTTATCTGGAATCCGGTGTGGCCAGCGTGCAGGTGTTTACTATCCGTAGCGGCAATAATTTAGGTAATCGTAATTTTTTCCCGAACCTGCCGCATGAAGAAGTGGACATAACTGAAGTGATGGCCGGTTTTCTGGCTCAGTATTACCTGAATCATGATGTTCCAAGTGAGGTTCTGGTGTCGGTATTGCCGGATGAGAAGGAAGTGCTGGAAGAAATGCTGACATTGAAGCAGCAGCGTAAGGTAGTATTGCGCCAGCCTAAGCGCGGTGAGCGTAGTAAGTGGCTGGAATTAGCTGATAAAAATGCCAGAGAGGCGCTGAAAATGCGCCTGTTGTCCAAAGCGGGCATGCAGGAACGTTTGTTTGCGTTGCAGGAAGTGTTGTCTTTGGATGCACCACCCCTGCGTATGGAGTGCTTTGATATTAGTCATACTATGGGTGAGGCGACTGTTGCATCTTGTGTGGTGTTTGATCCGAATGGGTCGCAAAAGTCGGAATATCGCCGGTTTAATATTGAGGGTATCACGCCCGGTGATGATTATGCGGCAATGAAACAGGCTTTAAGTCGGCGGTTTCGTCGGGCGACTGAACAAGATGGTAAGTTGCCTGATATTCTGTTTATTGATGGTGGTAAAGGCCAGGTTTCTCAGGCGCTGGATGTATTAAATGAGCTGCAAATCAGCGTGGTAGAAGTAATCGGTGTGGCAAAGGGGGAAGGGCGTAAGCCCGGACTTGAAACGCTGATTGTGGAGCAGAATACCGGAAAATTATCATTGCCGGAGCACTCCAAGGCTTTACACCTGATTCAACAGATTCGTGATGAGGCACATCGGTTTGCTATTACGGGTCATCGGGCGCGGCGGCAAAAAGCCCGCACCAGCTCGCCGCTGGAAGATATTCATGGTTTGGGGGCAAAACGCCGTCAGATTTTATTAAAGCAGTTTGGTGGCATGCGTGGCATTGAACGGGCCAGTGTGGAAGAGCTGAATAAAGTGTCAGGTATTGGTAATGATTTGGCGCAAAAAATATATCAAAAATTTAACGGAGCGTAAAAATGTTATTCAACCTGCCCATCATGCTGACCTGGCTGAGAATACTTTTTATTCCACTAATGGTCATGTTTTTCTATCTGGACTATGCCTGGGCACCCTTGGCGACAGCGACCATTTTTGGTTTTGCAGGTTTGACAGATTGGGCGGATGGCTATTACGCACGTAAGCTTAATCAGGAATCACGGTTTGGTGCCTTCCTTGATCCGGTGGCGGACAAGCTCATTGTGGCGGTTGCTTTGCTACTGATTGTGGAGCGGGAAGGTGCCTTTTGGTTCACGATGGCCGGGATTATTATCATTGGCCGGGAAGTGATTATTTCTGCGTTGCGTGAGTGGATGGCACAAATCGGTGCGCGGGGTGCGGTGGCGGTGGCCTTTATTGGTAAGGTGAAAACCACGGCACAAATTATTGCGCTGATGTTCTTGTTATATAATCAGGATTTGTTCGGTATTCTGCCTATGCGGGAGTTAGGCATTATCGCCCTTGTGGTGGCGACTGTATTGACGGTGGTGTCTATGGTGCAGTATCTGAAGGGGGCTTTTGCTTCTTTGCAGTCGAATGGCTAACATTTTGGTGTATTAGGCATAACCGCTGCTTTCTACAGAAAATAGCTCTCTGCAGAAAGCAGCGGTTTCTTATCTATCCTAGGAACGCCCATCCAATAAAAATGCCTGGTATTCTTTCAGTCGGCTCCAATTTTCTTTAGCCGCCAGTTCTGCCTGATAAGGCCATGACTTTGGCTCGTTCATTTCGAAGTCGCTTCCACCTTGTTCCAACAGGTTTTTCAGGTGATTCCTGTCCATTGTTGCTAGTCGGGCATAGCTTTTTATACCAGCATCATTGAGAAGTTTTTCAATGCGCGGCCCAATACCTTCCAGTTTTTTAAGGTCATCCACTTGATTATCATCAGGCATTGGCATGTCTAATGTGTAGTCGATTGAAGCGGGTGTAACCTGGTTTTCCTTATTCAAATTTGCCAGTGATTCTCTGGCGCGGTTTTCGAAAGAATCAGGAGAGGTGCTGTTGGCTCTTTCTACACTCACTTCGGTGGTGTCACTGCTGCTGCGACGTAGCAGACTGTTAATGTCAGCCCCATAAACAGTGCGATCACCGTCCAGTATAGAACCAGAGGAAGGTGCTGTTGGAATGGTATTTGTCGGTGCTGCAATGCCAGGGCCGGTACCGGATCTGATTTCAGGTGTTACAAAGCCGGTTTGCGAATTCCTGAGAGCATCTTGCGCTGTATTAGTATTGGTGACGGTCTTTTGTCTGCGGCAGCATAATCCTAATAGACGTAGCAGATAGCAAAACATTGCCCCCAGCAAAAAAGCCCCCAGCACCAGCATTATAATTTCAAAGCTGGCAGTGGTTATACTGTAATCATTACCCATCGAATTGTTCACAGCTGCCCCTCTTTAGTTTTTGACTTGCTCTGCACATAGCAGAATAAGAAACCAAGAATGAATGAAACTGTCAGGATGACAATCAGCTCAGGAGTGGCATCGCCTATTTCAGTGCGGGTAGCCATCAGTTTGAACTGTTCCACTATATTTCCCCACATGCTTTGTTGCTCCATGATTATTCCACCTGTTCCAGTTCAACACGGCGGTTTTTCTTGCGGCCCGCATCAGTTTTATTGTCAGCAATAGGCTCGCCTTCACCCTTAGAATCAACCGTAATCTGCGATTTTGGTGCACCGCGCTTAACCAGCATGTCACGCACTTGTTCCGCTCGTTGTCTTCCGAGACGCCTGTTAGCTGCTCCACGTCCGACACTATCAGTATGTCCGGTGACTTTGATTTCCACATCAGGATTATCTTTTAACTGTTTGATAATAAGATCAAAGTACTCAGCAACACTATCGGCCAATTCTGGTTCGGATGAGCGGAATGGGAAGTAAAGTCTTGCCTTGCTAATATTCCCTTTGCTACCCGAATCGTCAGAGGTATCCAGTGTAACTTTGCTACTGTCATCCTTGGTATCTTTTTCAGTGTCCTCTTGGGTGTCTTCTGCAGGCTTTTTGTCATCAGCACTTTCAGTTTTCTCAGGCTTATTGTCAGCCTTGTCTTCCGGTTTGGCAGCAGGCTGCTCTTCAGGCTTGGCTCGCTCATCTTGCTCGCTTGTTGCATCAGGCTCTGGCTCGTCCTTTGCCTGATCGGGTAGCTCTGTCGGTGTGTTATCGGTGTCCAGATAATCGGGTATACCGTTGTCATTACCGTCCAAAGCATCTTTGGGATCACCGTCACCATCCGGATCAGCACCTTCCATAGCTGTCATAATGCCATCATCATCATCATCAGGATCAAGTGCATCAATAGTGCCATCATTATCAGAATCTTTTTCACCTTCTATTTCGATGCTATCGGACAGGCCATCGCCGTCAGAATCAGTCAGTGTAGGGTTGGTTCCCAGTACTTTTTCACGGCCATCACTAATGCCATCACCATCACCATCTTCACTCATTTTGCTGGTTTTGGGGTCAAGGTAATCCGGAATGCCGTCTTTATCAACGTCCTGAGCATCATCAGGATCACCATCCTGATTCGGATCAGGTGCTTCGTTGCTAGTCGGGTCGCCATCACCGTCATCATCAGTATCTAATGCATTAATGATGTTGTCGTTATCTGAATCAATCGGGTTTTCAAAATCATCACCGGTTTCCAGAAAGTCATTCACCCCATCGCCATCAGAGTCGCTGTTGTTGGCATTCAGCCCAAGGCGGGTTTCCACAGTGTTAGGAATACCGTCACCATCATTATCAATAGGCTCCGGTTCTTGTACGGGTTCGGCTGAGATTTCTTCCACTGGTTTGTTTGATTTATCGGTAGTTGCCATGTCAGCAGTGGTATCTTTTTCTGTGTTGTCAGTTTCAACTGAGGGGGGCTGAATGTCTTTTTCGCTGTCACCTTCGATAATGGCGCTTTCTTCAGCGTTATCATCTGTAGCGTTATCATCTGTATCAGATGGGTTTTCAGTATCAGGCAGGTCTGTGGCTTGCTCAGTTTTCTCCTGAGTGGCTTCTTCTTTCTGTGTCACATCCTCTGTGGGCGTATCTGCTGGTTTGTTTTCTGATTTTTCAGCGGAGTCATCACTTTTTACGGCAGGGCTTGTTTCAGCGAGCTGAGCGACTTTATCTGCATCAGTTGTCTGTGCATCATTTTGTGTCTGAGCAAGGCTACTCTGGTCAGGCTGACAAAAGCCTTTTATCTTGCAAGTGTACCACCACCAGCTACCCGCACCCCATAAGCCTGCCAGCAATAGTACAAGCAAGGTTTTGAATTTCATTTTACTGAAGCTCCTTCCTGATTAATAAGTGCGCATGCCAGGATCTTATCAAAGATACACTCTACATAACGGACTTTAATCTGCTGAAAACATCTACTATGCTACCTACAGATGGTTCAGTTAATTATTTTTAACATTGTTCCCACGGCAGGCCATGAAAGCGCCAGCCACCCAGTGTACTCCGGTGATAATTATCGTCTCTATCACCTTCAAAGCCTTCATCTATGTGCAGTACTTGCCGGAAACCCGATTCCAGTAATTTTGCGCCTGCATCCAATGTTCTTTTACCACTACGGCAGCATAGTACAACAGCTCCGTCGTTAAGTGGATCTTTAGATTCTCCGCACCGTCTTGCCAGTGCTTGTTTAACTTCTTCACAAAAGTCTGGGTTTACATCCCAGTCCGGCTCATCAATCCAGGCAATATGAATTGAACCTGTTGGGTGCCCGACAAACAAATACTCCATAGACGAGCGAATATCAACCAATATACTGTTTTCAGAATTATCCTGCAGGTATTGGTAAGCAATTTTAGGTGAAACGTGTACCAGTTCAGACATGCCCGATCCTTTAAGTAATCTGAGAGGTAATTATAACCATGAGCAGCAAAAAGTCATACGTGATCTTTTGTTATAACATTATAAGCCCTGTTATTTGTTTCAGGGTTTTATTAAAGTGCCCACACCCTGATTCGTGAGCAGTTCCAGTAACAGAGCATGCTCAACCCGGCCATCCAGTATGCTGGCACTTTGCACACCATTCTTGATCGCAGTGGTTGCACAGGCCAATTTTGGCAACATACCGCCCTGAATAGTTCCGTCATCAGTCAGGCACTCTATATCATGGTGTGTCAATTCAGCTAGCAAGGTTCCACTTTTATCAAGGACACCCGGTGTGTTGGTGAGTAATAAAAGTCGTTCAGCCTGCAGTACTTCCGCCATTTTTCCGGCGACCAGATCAGCATTAATATTATAAGCAGTGCCATCGGCTCCAACGCCAATCGGCGCTATGACCGGAATAAAATGGTCTTCTTCCAATAGCCTGACCGCTCTGGGGTTAATGCTTTCCACTTCACCCACATGGCCAAGGTCAATAATTTCCGGAGGCTGGTTTTCTATGGCAGATTTGTGTGTCAGCTGCATCTTGCGGGCAAGGATCATATCACCATCCTTGCCGGTCAACCCGATAGCACGTCCACCGGCCCGGTTGATCATGCCCACGATTTCTTTGTTAACCAGCCCACCCAGCACCATCTGAACGATGTCCATAGTTTCTTCATCAGTGACTCTCATGCCATCAATGAACTCACTTTTCTTGCCAATTTGCTCTAGTAGTTTACCGATTTGTGGCCCACCACCGTGTACAACTACCGGGTTAATACCGATTTGTTTTAACAGAACGATATCGCGGGCAAAACTGTTTTTAAGTACCTCTTCAGTCATTGCGTTGCCACCGTATTTGATGACAATAGTTTTTCCGGAGTAACGCTGGATGTAAGGCAGAGCCTCCATCAGGATGCGTGCTGTATCATGCGCATTATGTGACATAGTGTATTGGGAATAGTCAAAGATGGCTTAGTATAGCTAGTTTCCTGCTATATTACTGTAGAAGTCGTAGACTTCTATGCTTGCGGGGTGGAATTTTTTCATACCCGTCACATGATCCGTTTTTTTGGTTATAAGGAGCGTTTGGAATGTCTGGAACACACTATGACGTCGTGATTTCCGGCGCAGGAATGGTGGGTGCGACGTTGGCCTGTTTGCTGGCGAAGTCTGCTAAACGCGTTGCTGTATTGGAAGTAATACCACCGCCAGTTTTCAAGGCATCTGATGATTTTGAATTGCGAGTGTCTGCGCTGAGTCGTTTTTCTCAACAGATACTGGAACAAGCGGGTGCGTGGGAAGGTGTTATTAACCGGCGTGCTGTAGCTTATGAAAATATGGTGGTTTGGGATGCCACTGGCTCTGGTGAAATTCATTTTTCTGCTGCTGAGTTGGGCGAGCCGGAGTTAGGTCATATTGTTGAAAATAAAATTATTCAATTAGCCCTGCTGGAAGCTATGGAAGCACAGACTGCCATTGATTTATTCTGTCCGTCCAAGGTGCAAAGTTTTGTACGTGATGGTGCTCACATGGTAGTAACTCTGGATGATGGTCGTGAGTTGGCAGCGGAGCTTTTAGTCGGGGCTGATGGTGCCCGTTCTGCTGTGCGTGAACTGGCTGGGATTGGCTGGCAGCGGGAGGATTATGCCCAGAAAGGTTTGGTGTGTGTAGTGCGTACGGAATTACCGCATCAGGCAACAGCCTGGCAGCGGTTTATGCCATCAGGGCCGCTGGCTTTTTTGCCATTAAGTGATCCTCATTATAGCTCGATTGTCTGGACACTGCCCGCAGATCGTGCTGATGTCTTGGTGAAACAGGATGACACGCAATTTAAAGCAGCTTTATCGGCTGCGCTGGGGAGTCGTTTAGGTATGGTTGAGGTGATTGGTGCACGTGGTGCTTTCCCCTTAGTCGGATCACATGCGGAGTGTTATGTTCAGGAGGGCGTTGCTTTGATTGGTGATGCAGCACATACCATTCACCCACTGGCAGGTCAGGGCGTGAATTTGGGTATAAAAGATGCGGCGGAGTTAGCACAGCAATTGATTGTAGCGAAAGGTCATTTGGGAAGCATGAAAACATTGCGGCGTTACGAGCGGGCGCGGAAGGGTGATAACCATTTGACCCAAAAAACAATGGAGGGTTTTCGCTTGTTGTTTGGCAATAATAGCCAGCCATTACAACTTGTCCGTAACTCAGGACTTAATTTGGCAAACCATTTGCCCTTGGTTAAAAATACCTTGGTGCGTCAGGCAATGGGGGTTTAGTCCGTCAGTCTAGCGTGTCGGGCTTCCTGTATTGCCCGTGTCAGGGATGTGATGAAAGTATCAAATTGCTGTTGGTTGGGGCGGTTGCGCCACAAAAATAAGTAATTCTCATGGGTGCTGGCATGACGAAAAATAGTTAAGCGGGTGGTGTACAGAAAAAAGCGGTAGCAAAATAGCAGGGTGGTTAGCGAGAAAACCGCACTGGGAATGTACAGTGCTGATAAAGAAAAATGTCCGGCCCAATAGAAAAACAGGATGCTTAAAGCAAAGGTCAACAGGCTATTCAGCAACCATTTCACTGAAAATGATGATGAAAAGGTTGGGTTTGCCTGTAATGTGTTGAGGTGGATGAGGGTTTCGTTCTGTCGTAGCAGTGATTTTTCCCGAATTATCAAAGACACATCATCTTTAATGGTAAATTCCCGGCTGCCAAAAAGTAGGTGGCGCTGTTTTAATGTAGGGGCAACAAAGCTGGCTGGCATGTTCTGCTAAATCTGTTTTGAGTGGGCGTGTTCTGAAGTTTAGTTAATTGTGATGCCTTGCTTGGTAAATTCCGACGATCTGTCTATTTTTCATGCTGAGCTAAAAGCTGACTTGTGTCTGTAGGGTGGCTGCTGTACAAGTCGTGATTATGTCGTTTGTTTTAGGGTTAAATTACCATGTCCGTTCCATCATCTGAAAAAATTAAACGCTTTGCTGTGATTGGTAATCCGATTGCACACAGTAAGTCGCCGTCGATTCACAGTGCCTTTGCGCAGCTGACTGGTGTGCAGTTATCCTACGAGACGCTTGAGGCACCGATTGATGATTTTAAAGGCACTATTGAGCAGTTGCAGGAAGCAGGTTGGGACGGCTGCAATGTTACTGTGCCGTTTAAGGAACAGGCTTGGCAGATAGCAGATGAACGTAGCCTGTTTGCGCAGCGTGCCGGTGCTGCCAATACCTTGATGTTTCGTGATGATGGCAGTATCTATGCTGATAATACGGATGGCAGTGGCTTGGTGCGTGATTTAAAGCATAATCTCCTGCTTGAACTGAAAAACAAACGTATCTTGTTACTAGGTGCGGGCGGTGCAGTGCGGGGTGTCCTGGAACCTCTATTGGCTGAAAAGCCCGCCGCATTGTTTATTGCTAATAGAACTGCTGTAAAAGCGGTTGCTTTGGCTGAAGACTTTGCTGGTGTTGGTGTTATTAGCGGCGGTGGTTTTGATAGTATTGAAGGTCAGTTTGATCTCATTATCAATGGTACAGCTGCCAGTTTACAGGGTGAACTTCCGCCATTGCCGGATGACTGTTTGGCAGAAAAGGGTGCGTGTTATGACATGATGTATGCGACCAAACCCACCGCTTTCATGCTGTGGGGCCAGCAGCATCGTGCCGGGTTGGTAGCTGATGGTATGGGCATGTTAGTGGAGCAGGCTGCTGATGCATTCGATGTCTGGCACGGCGTCAGGCCGGAGACGCTAACAGTGTTAGCAGGTCTCCGTGAAGGGGTGATGAGTTAAAACCTGTTGGTTTTTGTGTAGGTATCACAGTGGTGCGGGTATGACAAAAGCTTCTTGGCGCAACATTTCTGCAAGTTTTATCAGTGGCAGGCCAATCAGTGCATTGGGGTCTTCGCCGTGTAATGCTTTAAATAAGCTGATGCCCAGCCCCTCTGATTTAAAGCTGCCCGCACAGTTATAAGGCTGTTCACGGTGTAGATAATTGTCGATTTCAGTGCTACTTAGTGCGCGAAACTCAACAGAGAATGGTACCAGTTCCAACTGATGCTGAGAGGTTTTGGCATTATAAAGGCATAGGCCGGTTAGGAATTCGACCTTTTTGCCGGAGCATGCGGATAATTGCTGCACTGCTGTTTGATGATTTCCGGGCTTTCCGAGTATCTGATCACCAAGAACGGCGCATTGGTCTGAGCCGATAATCAGTGCATCAGGGTGATCTGCAGCCACTGCTAACGCCTTGCCGTGTGACAGGCGTAATACCATATCCGCTGCTGATTCAGCGTCTAAGCGGGTTTCATCAATATCTGGTGCGGCTGTATCAAAAGGGATTTGTAGTCGTTCCAGTAATTCGCGCCGGTAAACCGATGTCGAGCCAAGTACGAGTGGTTGGTTTTTCATGTTATGTTCCTAAGCAGAGTCTGATCAGATAGATTGCTTGAACTATACCTCTGATCAGGCGTTCGGGTCAGTACTTAAT
>CALHAO010000185.1 GCA_937931765.1 uncultured Thiotrichaceae bacterium | reverse complement strand
AGTATCCTGCTTTCTGCAATAACGGCGATAAAAAATCGAGGAGAGGCTTTGAGCTTCTTTGCATTAAGAATGGATAGCGTGGGCACTTTACATTTCTTAACATTAAAACTACGCATTTATCTAGTATAAAAACCTATAATTAAAAGCCCGTTTACATTTAAGAATCAGGCAGACTAATGCCAATTTTAACGATGGTGATATTTGGCCTAGGTGCTACCATTGGCACTTTGTCACTGCACCAGAAAAAATCCAAACCAAAACGCAGGTTCGCACGCCGCACATTGCCCAAAACATCATCAGATAAAAACAATACACCAGCAGTGATGGAAGACACTGTGGCCACTCCCAATGACAACAGCGGCGAAGCTATTTTGGCACGGTCTTTCCCATTGGCAACTCTAGGAGTGGTGAGTGCGGTTGCTACGCTGGCTAACCCATTGTTTATGTTGCCTGCTACCTTTATTTGCGGCGTGTTAACCGTGCCTTTGCTTAGGGATGCTATCAAAAAACATCAGCAGCATCGCCATATTGCTACCTTACTAGATTCGGCACTGATACCAACATTAGTTCTCCTTCATCAGGTAGTTGCTGCCAGTTTAGTTTTGCTTTCAATCAGCTTTAGTCGACGGGTCTTGTCAAAAACTTATGATCGTTCGCGAAAAAGCCTGAGCGGCATACTTAATACTTTGCCAAAAAAAGTTTGGGTATTAGTCGATGGTGTTGAAGTTGAAGTTGATTACCGGCGTATAAAACCGGGCGATACGATAGTGGTTAATAATAATGATCTGGTGCCTGTCGATGGTGCGGTGATTAGTGGGGAAGCTCTGATCGACCAGACCATGTTAACCGGTGAAGCGGTACCGGCTGAAAAGACGATCGGCGACCTAGTTTATGCTGGCACGCAGGTCGTTTCAGGGCGGGTCTTTATTAACGTTGAGAAATCAGGCGATGATACGCATGCCGGTGAGGTTTCTTCATTAATTCTTAATGCGGCTGATCGCCGTACCGCTGTGCAGGAACGCGGCGAAATGGTGTTGGAAAAGTCGTTGCCACCAATCTTGGCATTGGCGGGTGTTGTTGGATTAACAGCTGGCCTGACCCGTGCTCTAGGCGTGTATTTTGTGTGTCCGGGCTATAGCATGCGGGTATTATCACCCCTGTCATTATTACAAAGCCTGCGGCAATCGACAGAGGCCGGTATTTTGATTAAAGACGGCCGTAGCCTTGAATTAATCCCTGATATTGACACAGTGGTATTTGATAAAACCGGTACCTTGACAGATGGGGAGCTACGTGTTGCACAAGTGGTACCTGTCGCTAATGTTTCGAGTGAAACCATACTTTCTTTAGCTGCTGCCGCCGAAAATACCCAAACACACCCGATTGCCCGTGCCATTGTGAATGAAGCCAACAGTGAGTGTCTGGATATAGACTCACTTGAGGCAACTGAATACACCATTTCACGTGGTATTAGCGCCCGTGTCAGCGGTTATGAGGTGATGGTTGGTAGCCCTGGCTTTTTAGTTGATGAAGGCTATGAGGTCACCGCATTCACCCATGAACAAATACAATCGCTGGGAAAAGAGGGTTTCACCGTCGTATTGGTGGGTATTAATGGTGTAGTGAGCGGGTTGATTGCACTGGACCAGGTTATTCGTCCTGAAGCACGACAAGCCATCGCGGATATAAAAAAGCGCGGGATGCAAACGGTGATTATCTCAGGTGATGCCGAAGCGGCTACACAGCATATGGCATCCCAGCTAGGTATCGACCAATTCTATGCAGAAACCTTGCCTGGTGAAAAGGCTGAACTGATTAAAGCCATGCAGGCTGAAGGTCGGAAAGTGTGTTTTATTGGTGATGGGATTAATGATGCCGCCGCACTTAAACAGTCCAATGTTTCAATGTCTATTCGTGGCTCATCCACCATCGCCGTCGACACCGCACAAATTGTGTTGGTCAATGCTAATTTAACACTGATTAATCAATTATTTGATATCGCTGATAATTATGAAGATATTGCGACTTATAACACACGGTTATCGATTGGCTTGCCATTGATAACATTACCCAGCGTGTTAATGGGTGGTGGTGGCGTTATTCTGGTGCTTGCTGCGCATAACCTTTCCATGTGGAGTGGCGTCTGGCGTATTTTTCGTACGCGCTAACCCCATTTAGCACCTCCTGAAATAAGAGTGCTTTTTGATACCTTATTTCAGGGGAAGATTTTAACCACTTGGTCTGTTGCTACTTCTGTTCACAAAACGGCCGTTTTCCGTATTCACTTAGCTCTGGCAGAGCTAGTATTGATTTTATTAGACATTTCTTGTTCATAAAGATTGTTCTGAAACCTCCGTAAATTTTAGATTGGTTTTACCCTTTTACGAACAACTTTGAGCAAGCCTTTTCTGTGGTTCTTTTGTGTAGATGAACCACAAAGTTCCAGGGTCGCAAGTTGACTAATAAAACGAGCCTTTCTTTCGTCGGTATGTGACGAGGAAATCTCACCTTTTTTCTGCCCCATATCGCAACAGAAAAATAGAACGCTGAGCCTTTTCTTAGTCAACCACGTTAACACTACAAAATCAGACTTTTACCTTACGCTTCTTTTAGCTAGCCGACAAACCAGCCTATTGTTCTGAAATCCAAACAACACTCCTACCAAGCAACAGAATCAACACCCGCTACCAACTCACCATTCCTTAAAACCAATACCCGATCAGCCTTCTCCGCCACCACCTGACTATGCGTCACAATCAACAAAGTCTGATTAGTCTGCTGCGCCAGTTCAAACAACAAATCCAACACCACCGCACCCGTAGTCGCATCCAGATTACCCGTCGGCTCATCCGCCAGCACCAAAGCCGGTTCATGAATCAAAGCCCGCGCAATCGCCACCCGCTGCTGTTCACCACCGGATAACTGATCAGGAAATGCAGCCGCCCGCGCCGGTAATTTAACCACATCCAGCCAATGTTTAAGGCGCTCCCGCTGCTCAGCCTGAGAAACTCCCAACAGCTCAAGTGGCAATAATATATTCTCCGCCACCGTCAAAGTCGGAATCAGGTTAAATTGCTGATAGATAAACCCAATGTGCTCACGGCGGAATAGGGTCAAGTCAGGTTCACGCAACTGCGACAATTCCCTTCCGGCAATGGTAATATTCCCCTGTTTAGGTGTATCAATTCCCCCTAGCAGATTAAGCAGCGTAGACTTACCTGACCCGCTGCTGCCAACAAGTGCGACCCGTTCACCCGCTTGCAATTGCAAACTAACATTGCGTAAAACGGTGTGTTCCCGCCCGGCTTCGGGGTATAAATAATGGATGTTATGAGCTGTTAACAAGATATTCGCCTAAAGTACTGTATGTATCCAATTGAGATATATGAAGTATGTCATAAACAAAAATGGAGAAATGTTCGATGTGTAATATTACTGGTTGTGGCCCCCAAAGTAACCTACCTGCCCTAACGATCGACCCTAAACAGCGGCGCTTATTTTTACAAGGCATGGCGACACTACCGCTTGCCGCCGTCCTAGCGTACCCTGAACTCGCCAGCGCAGCGGCAGATACATTAACTGATGTCAGTCTTGAAGTGGGTGATAAAAAAGTAACTGCGGCAGTAGCCATGCCGGAAGCAGAGAAAGCGCCAGCAGTCATCCTTATCCATGAATGGTGGGGACTAAATGACTCCATTAAAACCGTAGCCAGTGAGTTGGCCAAAATGGGCTATATCGCGCTGGCCGTTGATTTATACGGTGGTGAAGTAGCCACAGACGCTGAAGGCGCAATGGGCTTGATGAAAGCAGTCGGTAAGGAAGCGGCGACCAACACACTGACCGGTTGGGTGGATTTCCTGAAAAACCACGAACGCTCTAATGGCAAAGTAGCCACGATGGGCTGGTGTTTTGGTGGCGGCTGGTCGTTGAATGCCTCGGTCGCTACGCCGGTCGATGCGACGGTTATTTATTATGGCCGTGTTACTACACCGGCTGATGAACTGAAGAAACTGAATGGCCCGGTATTAGGTCATTTCGGTAAGCTAGACAAGAGCATCAATGAGGAAATGGTTGCTGGTTTCGAGAAAGAAATGGCGGCGGCGGGTAAATCAGATGATCTGACCGTGCATTGGTATGATGCGGATCATGCTTTCGCTAATCCTACCGGCTCCCGCTATGACGAGAAAAATGCGGCGCTCTCTTGGGAGCGTACCAGTGCGTTTTTGGCAGAGCAGTTGGGTGATAAGTCATAAAGACTAACTGAAAACCTTGCAAATCGGGAGTTGAACTCCTGATTTGCAAGGAATGGCGTTTAGTAATGGCGCGTTAGTATTGCCGTTTTACTGTAGTCGCAGAAATCTTTGACTCAAATCTCTAACAATCCACACCATACAGATTTCACTTCCGCTGTCTGATGGTTCACATCATTGGTTTCCTATTAGCCCATGCCCGGAGAATATAGTGAATTACCATCAGTACGACGACTATTAGAA
>CALHAO010000184.1 GCA_937931765.1 uncultured Thiotrichaceae bacterium | reverse complement strand
TCCCCAACAAAACCCACGCTGACTGACATTTCTGCCACACCTTGTGTCACCCCACGCTATTTGTGTCACATCAAAACAACAATTGTCAGATTGTGCCATTGCAACAACCTACAGATGCACCACCCATCTTTAAAAATAAACCGCTAATACCTCCATCAAACTACCTTATATCAACGACCTATAGAAATATCATACCTGTAAAAGGAAAGTTGGCACGCCCCATGCATTACTATCATCACAAGGACGGCAACAAAAACAATAATAACAAAGGGTTAACGGATTAATAGAAAAAACGAGCTACAGAGACGCTGAAGCAAACATACAATAATAACAATAAGTTGTTTGCTCCGTCTCAACTCCTGATACCCCCGATAACGGGGGATCAAGAAGGTAGCTTGGTAATGCTCAACAGCAAGCCCTAAGAGGTAGAGATCAGACATCTCGATTATAAAAAT
The DNA here is from genome assembly GCA_937931765.1 of uncultured Thiotrichaceae bacterium. Taxonomy (GTDB): domain Bacteria; phylum Pseudomonadota; class Gammaproteobacteria; order Thiotrichales; family Thiotrichaceae; genus Thiolinea. The sequence goes on along the minus strand of CALHAO010000184.1, from coordinate 3,404 downwards.
AAAACGTCTGACATACCTCGACTCCTGATACTTCCCCATGGAAACATGGGGGAGACTTTAATCGAAGGGCAAGCTTAGTAAGATCGGGGCGCTAACAATAAAAACAACATAGCCCTTGGCCTCCTCCACTAACGGGAGGCCAATTTTATAACAGGGGAACTACCCGCCCGACCTGGTGAGAACGGCACGGTAGCAACCAAATAACAATAAATACTAATAATAAACAGTAGCCTTCCATACCTCCGCTTGCCGGGGGTTTTGTTTTTCCTTCCCTTTCAAACACTTACATACAAAAAATCAAATTTACATTTTCTTGCCTATTTTTCACTCAAAATTTGAACCACTTTTTCCTAATGATCAACTAACCTTATCCATAGCACTTAAATATTTAAAAATAATTTTAGGTGACATGGATTAGGTTAATTTAATAAATACATCAAGGAATGATTGTGAAAAAATACATAGCGGAATTAGTTGGAACATTTTGGTTAGTATTAGGTGGATGCGGAAGTGCTGTCTTAGCAGCAGGTTTTCCGGATGTTGGCATTGGTCTACTAGGTGTATCTCTCGCATTCGGACTGACCGTTCTTACGATGGCCTATGCCATTGGACACATTTCAGGTTGTCACCTGAATCCTGCCGTATCAGTAGGATTATGGATAGGTGGTCGTTTCCCTGCGAAAGACTTAGTGCCTTATATCGTTGCTCAGGTAATAGGCGGCGTACTGGCTGGTGCGGTACTGTACATTATTGCTAGTGGTGCAGCTGGTTTTGACCTGAGTGCAGGCTTTGCCTCGAATGGTTATGGTGAGCACTCTCCGGGTAAGTACACCTTCATGGCGGCATTAGTTACCGAAGTAGTCATGACGGCCATGTTCCTGTTTGTCATTATGGGAGCCACTGACTCACGCGCTCCGGCTGGCATGGCTCCGATTGCCATTGGTTTATGCCTGACGTTGATTCATCTGATCAGCATCCCGGTGACTAATACTTCAGTTAACCCGGCACGTAGTACAGCGGTTGCTCTGTTCGCAGGTGATTGGGCAGTTATGCAGTTATGGTTATTCTGGGTAGCACCTATCGCAGGTGGCATTATCGGTGCCATCACCTATCGCTTTATTGCCAGTGAAGACAAAGCGACGGATACCAAAACGCCTGAACTTAGTCCGGCATAACATAATAGCAAAAACTGAAATCAGGCTGGTCAATTGCCAGTCTGATTTTTTTCCAATACCTTAACCCGCCCCCAAGCTGCTTCCATCGCCTCCAAGTCAGCATCCTCCAACCGAATTCCCCGCTCCAACAAATCCTGTTCCACCGCTAAAAACCGTCGCTCAAACTTATTGTTCGACAAACGCAACGCATTTTCCGCATCCACCTTCAATTGTCGCGCCAGATTCGTCCCGGCCATCAGCAAATCGCCGACCTCTTCCTCAATGCGCTCAAATGATTCACTGCCATCCACTGCATCTATTACTTCATCCAATTCTTCCTGCACCTTAGGAACCACCAATCGCCAGTCATTCCAGTCAAAACCCACCCGTGCCGCACGCTTCTGAATTTTCTGGCTACGCCGTAAAGCAGGCATAGCGACAGGAATATCCGCAAAGAATTCATCCTGTTTTTTACCTTCACGCTCACTTTGCTTAATAGCTTCCCATGCCTGCTTTTGTTCGACCTCGTTGTCGTACACCACATCATCAAATATATGTGGGTGGCGGCGCACCATTTTGTCAGCAATCCCCTGTGCCACATCATCAAAATCAAATAAACCCTTATCACTAGCAATCTGAGCCATAAAAACCACCTGAAACAACAAGTCACCCAACTCATCTTGCAAGGCAGTCGCGTCATCACGATCCACCGCATCGGCTACTTCATACACCTCCTCCAATGTATGCGGAATAATGGTTTTCCAAGTTTGTTTAATATCCCAGGGGCAACCAGCTTCCGGATCACGTAAACGACGCATTACATTAAGCAGTGTTTCTATAGCAGGGATAGACTCAGGGGTTTGGCTCATTAGAAATGTTCTCGAGATAGCAAAATAATTTTGGGCAAGTATAGCATTACACCTGTATTTATTAGCATAGCCGGTTTTTTTGTATACAATATAGCTTTCTTTATGTACCCTACTTTTAGTAATTTTCGCTTACAATTTCTTTGTTGCAAGCAGCAAAAACAATCGGGAGTAACCCTATGAAACGCCTGACCACCCATGTCCTTGATACTGCAAAAGGCAAACCCGGCAGTCATATCAAAATAGAATTGTATTCACTCAGTAACGGACGGGAGCTAATTAAGACGCTGACAACTAACGATGATGGCCGGACTGATGAACCTCTACTAGAAGGTGATGCATTCAGTCATGGCCAATGGGAACTGGTGTTTTATGTCGGTGCCTATTTTGCTGACAACAAAAACACGGCCACTTCAGCCCCATTTCTGGATGAGATTCCGTTGCGTTTTGGTATCAGCTCTGATGCTCATTACCATGTGCCATTATTAGTATCACCGTGGAGCTACTCCACTTATCGGGGAAGTTAAAGCATGGAAGCTTATATTGTTGAATGGCTGAATCTGCTCGGACGCTGGGTACACATGATTACTGGTATCGCCTGGATTGGTGCTTCCTTTTACTTCGTTTGGCTGGATAATCACCTTCACGCCCCCAAAGACCCTGCTGATGCAGAAAAAGGCATTGGCGGCGAAGTCTGGTCACTGCACGGTGGCGGATTTTATCATGCTCAAAAGTACAAAGTTGCACCGGCAAAGCTACCGGAAGTGCTGCACTGGTTTAAGTGGGAGGCTTATACCACCTGGATGACGGGTATGTTTATGCTCGCACTCATCTATTGGTATAGCGCAGAAATCTATCTGATTGATCCCAGTGTCGCAGACATCAGTAAATCATTTGCAGTACTAATGGGTATTTTGACATTGGTGGTGGGCTGGCTGGTTTATGACTACCTGTGTAAATCACCTTTAGGCAAAGATGACAAAAAACTCGGTGCGGCCATCTTTGCTTTTGTCACCATTATGGCCTTTATCCTGACGCACCTATTCAGTGGTCGTGGCGCATTCATTCATTTTGGTGCCATGCTCGGTACGATTATGGCAGCCAATGTGTACTTTATCATTATGCCCGGCCAGCAAAAAATGGTGGACGCTGCGGCAGCCGGTGAGATACCTGATCCGAAAGCAGCCATGAATGCGAAACAACGTTCCGTGCACAATACCTATTTCACGCTGCCGGTACTGTTTACGATGATTAGTAACCATTACGCCATGACCTATAGCAGTAGCTGGAACTGGCTGGTATTAATCCTGATTTCGATCGCAGGGGCACTGATCCGAATTTACTTTGTTAAGCGCCATTTTGGTGAACCGTCAAAAACACCACT
>CALHAO010000183.1 GCA_937931765.1 uncultured Thiotrichaceae bacterium | reverse complement strand
GCATGACCCGTACCTTTTTGTTCGGCCTGTAATGCCCAGTGGATATTTTCGCCTTGGATAGCATCACACACCTGCTCACCACCATGACCATAAACCACCGCCAATTGCTCACTACCAATAGCTTGGCAGGCATCCACCACATGTTGCAGCATCGGCTTACCAGCGATGGCATGTAACACTTTAGGAAGCGCGGAACGCATACGTGTGCCCTGACCAGCGGCCAGGACAATAGGAAATATTTTCATCATTTAATTAAGGCTACTTTATTTATTTTAAGATTAGTTCGTACGCTTGAAGATTTCCTGCTGTAAACGCTCCAGCAGCAAGCCTTCTAAACTAGTTGGTGCTTGTGGTTGCGGCCTATTAATCGGTGCTGCAGTATTCGCACTGTTCGGCGTGATCGTGAACGTAAAGACGGTTGGTTCACCGGGTACGACCTTAATACGCTCTTGGCCGTGCATTTCCTCATAACTGATGTCAACCAGCACATCCTGTGGTGCCATACTAACTTCAGTAACCGAAACATTATTCGCCGCTTTTAAGCGCTGGCCATTCAACGTAGACACCATAAAATTCACTTTCAACGGCTGGCCGGTAGCTCCGGATACAGCCAGCAGCTGTAATACACCACGCTGTGCCGGTACTTGTACCTGTTGTTGCGGTGGCGGTTGATTCTGGTTTTGTGCTGGCTGCACTACATCACGCGGGAATTCGTTCACATTGAAAGTGACATTGCTGGCCTTACCTTGTGTAATATTGATCTGTTTACTAAGCCGTGCTCCCTGATAAATCGCAATGACCTCATAGCGTCCCGGCTTTAATTTGACTTCAGCATCGGAAACGCCGCGCATACGATTAACCCGTTTGCCACTTGCATCACGGATAACAAAACGCCCTTTATTTTTCACATCCGGTGCCCGGAAGGCCATTACCAAAGTACCTTCAGCCGGTGCCGCTGGCTTAGCTGGTGCTTTTGATGCAGGGGATTGCATAGCGAATACCTGCTGCACATTACCATTAGCCTGAATACCGATATTACGCACAATATCTACCTTACCCTGCGCTTTCACTGTCACCCGGTAGGTTCCCGGATTCAGAATAAAATCTGCCGCATCAGCATAATTCTGCTTTGCAATGTGCTGGCCGTTCTGCAATTGCACATAGATATTGGATTTCAACGGCGCTTTGCTGGTAGCTGCCTGCACAACTACTGATAATTTACCGGTATTAGCGGGTTGTTGTGTTGCCTGCTGAGTAGTTTGGGTGGGTTGCTGTGCCGCCTGCTGGGCTGTTTGGGTAGTTTGGGTCGGCTGAACAGGGGCGGAAGACGGTAATGTAAAGTTCTCAGTCACAAATTCTCCGGTCGTAATCTTGACCATGCGCGCACTTTTCTTATCACGCGCAATTACTGTGACTTCATAAATACCCGGTGATAAATCAAAACTAGCAGTGTCCGAATCATTGATATTTGCCACCACCTGATCCTGAGCATCCCGAATAATAAACTGCCCCTTGACCTGCCCTCCCGGTGAAGCTGGGTCACTCAACTTCAGTTGCAAACCACCGTACTCATCAATCAGCTGCATATCCAGCTTTTCTTCTGCTTTGGTCGACTGCGTGACTTGTTCGGGTGACTGCTGTGCCGGAACCGGCGGAGCTACCGCCTGATCCTGTTGCGCCGGAGCCTGAGCAGGGGTTTGATTTTCAGGTGTCAACTGAGTTGTGCCTGCCTCAGTTGGCTGCGTTGTCGCCTGATCAGCCAATGGCTGGCTGGCATCATTAATTTGAGTAGCGGGGGGCGTTTGTGCAGGCTGCTCCAGTTGCTGCTGAACCTGTTGATTTCCGCTGGTTTGCTTATTATCAATAAGACTTTTTACACCAATAAAAGCAAATACGGCCATCAGCCCAAGCACTGCTCCGGCTAATAGTAATTTCAACCCGTTACCCATGACTACTCCTTAAATACAAATATTCAGGTATTATAATACCTGAATTAAACAATGACTCCATAAATTAAAGGGCCGCAGATGCGACCCCCTAATAAAACCGAATACAACTGGCTTATGGTAAACAATTAAACTAGCCTAAATACCCTCTCTGTATGGCATCCTGTAGCTCCTGAATCACATCGTTATCCAGAACCTCTGGTGCCATACCCTGTGCTTGCGGCACCACGACGCTTCTTTGCATCCGCATCATCTGGGCAGGTGCCTCTGGTGCCTCGATGACATTCTGGTGGGCATTAGAAGCAACCATCACATCATCCTGCACATTCACGATGTCAGTATTACGTTTGATAATATCCGACAAACTCAGGTTATTCAGTTGTTGCAAATCCTGGCCTGAATACTGATTTTCATACCAAAAGCGATCACCGTCGCGCAGTGCCTGAAACTGCGTAGTCATAATATTGGTTGCCGTCTCTCCCATCAGCGAATCGCCGACATGATTCTCAGCTAGTCCAGCTACCCACAGGTCAACATCATCAGGGCTGTCATAAACCTGCGCCAGTTTTTCACCGACACCGTCCTGCCAAATCGGATCATCAAAACTCTCAATACGGCTTAAACCCAGATCCTCACGAGCATCGTTATAACCCGGCAGCGCATGATCACGGCCACGCTGGATATTCAACGACACCAGATCCAATCCACCCGCTCCCGGAGGGCCAAACAGGAAGTTACGCACATCATCAACCACTTGCGTATCAACAGCCTGAGCCGTTTGCGAAGCCGCTCCTCTCAAAATGGAGTCAACGCCGCCTTCCGCTACTTTCTCAGGCTGGAAGAACGCATCCTTAAGCGCTAAATTACCCTCAGGAATTTCATTACCATCTTCATCAAGCCTTAATAAATTAGGTGACAACATAGAATGCCCAAAACGGTATGCCGCAGAAGAGAATTCTGAGTTCATTTGAGGATCTTGGTTCGGGTTGTACCCCTGATATTGCTCCAGCGCATCGTCACCTAAAAGGTTTGGCAAAAATTCATTGTAGGTAATAGCCTGCATCTCAGCCACGACATGTTGGCGGGCTTCCTGATAGACCTTTTCATCACTCCACTCCGGATTACTGGCACTCAGGGAATCAGCGATCTGGTTATGCTCGCGCACCCAGATAGTATGCATAGAAGTCAGCGCAACATTTTCATTGGCTCTGATGTCACCGGCCTGATAGTGACCAGCATCATCTTTGGGCATCAGGTTGTTTTCATCAACCTTCATTCTGCCACCCTCAAAACTACGCAGGTTATCAGCAGTCACTTGATCTGAACCGTACACATTGGAACCATCAATGAAGGCAGTAATATCATTGACCTGCGTCTTTTGCCCGGAAGCATCCACCACAGAATCACTACGGGTGAAGCCAATCGTTGCTGTACCCGTACCCGCCGGATCAAAGTGCGGATCACCGGCAGGAACCGCTATATCGGCCTTAGCATCGGGGTCATGCCCCTCAATAAGGGTAATATCATGATCCAGAAACTGCCCCCACACCCAGAACATATCACTTAAACCTTTATGGTTTTCAGTGTCACCTTGTTGATCTGAAACAGCATTACTGATCGCCCGTGGACTCGGCAAATTAACTTCTGTAGAACCACCAGGCTCACGTGTTGCATCCGGTGAAGTCAGCTTATTCACCGGCTGTTCCGCAGCACCACGATCCGGATAGGCCTTATTATTACCACTACCATCGGTAGATCGGTATTCATCACCATGATTCTGATTGAGTAACTCTGCTAATAATAGCTGCACCAGTTGAATAATTAGTGAGAGGAGCACGTTGAGTGAATTGCCGCCTCCCGAAAAATTAAACTGCTGACCAAAATGGCTGGCAGAATTACTCTGGTTCCCTCTTTCCACTGAGTGCTGCTGACGTACGGCAGTGCTTGTGGAACTACTAATATGATTATTCATTTTTCCTTCCCTGAATCGCATCTCAAAACACTTGGATACCATCCTTATCAAACAAGGCCAAAACAACAATCACTCAGAAACCGAACGTCTTTATTTTTTAGACAAATGGAAAATACGCTTAAACTACCACAGATTGATGGATATTCGAGGCCACCATGACATTGTCCTGAATATTCTGTACATCTGTATTCCGCTGAATAATATCTGACAAGCTCAGGTTATTTAAGTCGGCTAATTCCTGCCCAGAGAACTGATTCTGATAGAATAAACGATCACCGTCACGCAGATTTTCAAACTGCTCTTTCATAATTTGAGTTGATGTTTCACCCACCATTGAATCACCCACATGATTCTCTGCCAGTCCGGCAACCCACAAATCCACATCATCCGGACTATCATAAACCTGAGCTAGCTTTGCACCCACACCGTCCTGCCAGATAGGATCATCAAAACTTTCGATACGGCTCAGGCCCATCTGTTCACGGGCATCGTTATAGCCCGGAAGCTCATGGTCACGACCACGCTGAATGTTCAGTGAAACCAAATCCAACCCACCCGCTCCCGGAGGGCCAAACAAGAAGTTGCGCAAGTCATCAATCACCTGATTATCAACCGCCTGAGCTGTTTGTGAAGAAGCACCGCGTAAAATCGGATCAATACCCGCTTCCGTCACACTTTCCGGCTGAAAAAAGGCATCACGCAATTCCAGATTACCTTCAGCAATTTCCTCACCGCTCTCGTCTAAGCGCAACAAAGTAGGGGAAATCATCGAGTGACCAAAACGATAAGCGGCTGTAGCAAACGAACTGCTAATATT
>CALHAO010000182.1 GCA_937931765.1 uncultured Thiotrichaceae bacterium | reverse complement strand
GTTTGGTTTGGCTGCTGCCGTTGTAATGTTTTCTATGATGTTGGTCACCTTTGTTGATGTCGGGGGGCGTTATCTGTTTTCAGCACCGCTGCCGGGTGGCTTCGAGATAACTGAAATGTTGTTGGCGGCACTGATCTTTCTGGGGCTACCACTGGTGACCGCTGAGAACGGTCATGTGAATGTTGATTTGCTGGATTCGGTGACTCCTGCGTGGTTTAAGCGCGTTCAGTTATGGGCAATCGGGCTGATTAATACGCTGGCCTTCGGCACGCTGAGCTGGTTATTGTGGGAGTTCGCGCTGCGCACCTATGAATATCAGGACACCACTTCAGTCCTGCAATTCCCCCTCGCACTACTGATCATTTTAATGGCGGTGTGCAGTACCCTGGCCACTCTCATTCTGGCGGTGCTACTGTTTACCGGGCGAGAACGTCTGTTTACCCCTGAAAACGAATACTCAAGTTAGGAAACGGTTATGGAATACAGTCTGATCGGCTTTGCGTGTCTGTTAATCATGATCTTCCTGCGCATCCCGCTGGGTGTTTCGATGGGAATTGTTGGCGTGGTCGGATTCGCCATGACGCAGATTCACATCTATGGCAACCCGCGTGGCTGGGATGCCGCACTTAAAATGATTCCACAAGTGGCCTTTGAAACCGGCATGGCTTATAGCTTATCGGTAGTGCCACTATTTATTTTGATGGGTAATTTCATTACCGAATCCGGTTTGTCCGCCAAGTTGTACCGTGCCTCCAATGCTTTTCTCGGGCATTTTCTGGGCGGATTGGCGATGGCCACCGTATTAGCCTGCGGTTTATTTTCCGCCGTCTGCGGTAGCTCAATGGCGACTTCAGCGACCATGTCGAAGGTCGCGATGCCTTCCATGCGTAAATACAAATATGCCGATAGTCTGGCTGCCGGTTCGATTGCGGCGGGTGGTACTTTGGGTATTCTGATCCCGCCCAGCGTGATTCTGGTGATCTATGGGATTATGACCGAGAGCGACATCGGTAAGTTATTCATGGCCGGTATTCTGCCAGGCATTCTGGGTATTTTGCTTTATATGGCAGCGGTGTGGGTCACCGTGAAGCTAAAGCCGGAAAGTGGCCCTGCCGGAGAACGCAGTACGGGTAAAGAACGTTTTGAGGCATTCAAAGGTGTCTGGGGCGTGGCGGTATTATTTGTGGTGGTGATGGGTGGTATTTATACCGGTGTCTTCACTCCGACTGAGGCGGCAGGTATTGGTGCTACTGGTGCCTTTCTTATTGCCTTAGGGCTGCGTAGTCTCAGTTGGAGTAGTTTTTATAAAATCTTAGTCAATACCGCGAAGACAACAGCGATGCTGTTCTTCTTGGTGATCGGCGCAATGATGTTTTCTAATTTCATCAGCCTGGCCGGATTGCCTGATGAATTACGCGATTGGGTAGTTGGTCAGAACATGAGTCCGGCGCTGGTGGTGATGGCGATTATCTGTATTTACCTGATTTTGGGTACCGTGCTGGAAAGCCTGTCGATGATCTTGCTGACGGTACCTATCTTCTACCCACTGATGCAGGCGATGGGTTTTGATCTGATTTGGTTCGGTATTCTGGTGGTGGTGGTAACTGAGATCAGCCTGATTACGCCGCCGGTGGGGCTGAATGTTTTTGTGCTTAAAGCGATGCTGCCGGATGTAAAACTGAGCACTATTTTCAGAGGTGTGACGCCATTCTGGATCGCTGATATTGTCCGTTTGATACTGATAGCTGCCATCCCGGCAATTGCGTTGACGCTACCTAATATGCTCAGGTAACGGGAGTTTCTTTGTGAAGATCGGTAGTGCTGCGGGGATTGAATACGCTGAAGCGGGGCAGGGTGGTGTTCCTGTTATTTGCCTGCACGGCATTGGTGGCAGTTATGCCAGTTTTATGCCGCAACTGAAAAGCTTAGCCACACAGCAACGGGTCATTGCCTGGAATATGCCAGGTTATGGAAATTCGCCGTTATTGCATGAAACTACCTTTGCAAATTTGGCTGATGCCTTGGTGGGTTTCATGGGCGCTATGTCTATTGATAAGGCACATCTGTTGGGACATTCGATTGGTGGAATGATTGCTCAGGAGTTAGCGTTGAGCTACCCGGAGCGGGTAGTTTCATTAGCCTTGCTGGGTACAACCTCAGCATTTGGCGGACGGGATGATAGCTTTAAACAGAAGTTCTTAGCCGCTCGCATGAAGCCATTGGATGCGGGTCTGACCATGCCTGATTTAGCGCAACGCTTTGTGCCGGAAATTGTCGGTAGTCGTGCACCTGCTGCGGTTATTGAGGCGGCTACTGCTACGATGAGTGCGGTGCCTGAAGCGACTTACCGTGTGATTATGGCTTGTCTGGTTAGCTTTGACCGTTATCAGGATACAGCTAAGTTGACCATGCCTGCTTGTTTGATTGCTGGTTCTGAGGATAATAATGCGCCTGCTGCTAGTATGCAGAAAATGACTGTGAAGATGCCGCGTGCCGAGTTTCATGTGCTGGAGGGGGTCGGGCATTTGATTAATTTGGAGGCGGCGGATGAGTGTGGTGAGCTGCTAAAAGGATTTTATGAGAGCCTTAGAAGCTAAATCCCCTCCGTCTCCCCTTTTTCAAAGGGGAGTGCCCTCCA
>CALHAO010000181.1 GCA_937931765.1 uncultured Thiotrichaceae bacterium | reverse complement strand
AATTTCCCAGTGCCGCGAGGCGGGTAAAACCAAAGTCATAGGTGTCGGTGAAAGTACCCGCTGCGCCGGTGGTGGCGTTAGGTTCAACCGAAACAGTGCTGGGACTCAGGCCGCTGAGTACCGCGCCCTGCAGTGTATTATCCGCCCTATCCAAATTGATGGTGTAAGTATGGTTCGGCAACAACCCCAGGAACATATAATGGCCGGAAGCATTGGTCAGCGTTTCTGCAACCAAGGTAGCACCGTCGTATAAACTAACAATGACGCCTTCCAGCGGCGGTTCATTTACACCTTGCTGGCCATCCCCATTACTGTCAAACCAGACGGTATCCCCCAGACCGGCAGAACCAGCGCTATCCACGCGGGTTAATCCGACTTTGGGTGGTTCACTACTCAGCAGCGTTTGTGTGTCATTACTGGTCACGTCTAAATAACTGGCAGTATAAGCAAAGCTGTTCCAGGCCACTGTATTTGCGACTGATGTTTCACTGGTTAGCTGACGGATGGGTACTGAAATGCGTAGTGTCTCGCCTGGCAATAAGCCTGTGACTGGTGTCCAGCGAAAGCTGAAGGCACGTGTATTTTCCGCAGTGTTATCCCAGGTTTGTGTACACCCGGTGGGCGCTATTGCGCTGCCAGTGTCAGCGGTAATCTGATCGTTGCTGTCCATAATGCATGGGTTAGTGGCGTCGCTATATTGCAGGCCGAAGGGTAATTCACTGGCAGGAATTGGTGTGGAGCTGCCATCAATAGCAATGCGCTCAAGGCTTATTGCTCTACTGAGTTCAGCGCTCCATTCTGAATTGCGTGTGGCGCTGCTCAGTAATGCGCTATCACCGACCCAAGGCAATATATCGACAACATCAATCGAGGTATCTGTCACATTGCCACTGTTTAGGATGTCCAGCAGGTAAGTGCCGGTGCCGGATAGTTGCATATACCCGCTATTCGGCGTGCGGGTATAAACAGTGTCCAGATCACCTTGCACCCGTTTGAGGCTTTCGAGATTGGTCAGTTCCGGCACAGTGTAATTGACATTCGATGAGTGACAGGCGGCCATGTCGGTTTCCCCGGCATCAGCACCATTAATACACATCACCCGTGGATAATCTCCGGTGCTGAAGGCAGCGACATTGGTGATGCGTGTGCCCGCCGGGATACCGGGTTTGATACGGGTGCTCATATAAACAGCTAATGCCGGATCAGATAAGCCTGCCGGTAAGTGGCAGCCCACAAATTCCCAGCGTAGTTTTATGCGGCCATCATTTAATGGAGTGCGGGTGAATTGTGGATAGCTACAGGCGGGCTGGTCGGTGGTGTATTTATTGGTTGGTACAGATACCCGCCACCAGTTACCACCTGCGCCATTGATATAGTCCAGTTCGGCGGGCAATATATCTTCCAGAATCGGGTGCTGAGTGCCTATGCCGGAGAGTTCGTCGACGGCCATTGAAACCCGATAGATGCGGTCATTACTGAGTGGGGCGGGTGCAATGGTTGGTCGCCAGCCTACTACTGAATAGGTAATAGTTGAGCCGTCCAGTGAAACAACACCGCCGCTTGGATTGGCTTTACTTAGCCGTAAAATCGGTGACCCTGTTCCCATGACCGGCAGGAAATCAGCACAATCGGTACCGTATTCTGTCGATTGCGCACAGTTATAAATACCATCGCCCACATAATCATCACTCACCGCCAGGCGGAGGTTAATGGTTTGTCTGCCAATGTTCGCTGCTACTTCCCAGCGTAAACGTTTGACGCTGCTGACAGTAATGCCTGAAGGTAGCAAGCTTGCGGTGCAGCCGGTGGGATTGCCATTGGCATCGTGCATATCTGCCGCCCGCCCGGCAATGCGTTCATCCTCTGCCCACTCATCGAGTGGCTGGTCGAGGGCATAGAAGTTATCTATGTCGTCATCGCTACAATCGACTGAGGGGTGTGTCATAACGCTGGTTGCTTTAGTGGACTCGGCAATATACACCTGCATGCCAGTGGGTACGGTTTCAGTGACGGTGTAAGCTGTGGCACTATCCGGCAGCGTTATTTTCCAGCGTTCAATACCGCCGGGTTGTATAAAGTGTGCGCTACCATATTTGGTGAATCCGGGATCGGCTGGTGGTGGTAAAACCGGGCAAGCTTCGCCTGTTGCCGTGGGCACAGTTACTGTGGGAGCGGTTGAGCTACTGACATTGCCATCAGTGTCGGCGGTTACCTGGTTTATTACATCAATGGGCGGCGTGTCTACGCCACAGCTTGGAAATCTGACATGCACTTTGAGCATACCGGTTGAACCGGTTGCCAGACTGCCCGCTGGCGCAGTAGCGGGTAAATTATTGGTACTGCTCGCCAGTGTCCAGGTCAGTGTATTATCAGTTCGGGTGGCTGAAGTGATCTGTCCGCCCATGCCGGTATAACTAACAATTTTTAAAGGTGCAGGCAGGGCATCAGTGATTTGTGGCGAAGCACAGTAAGGCTCAGTGATACCACTGCAACGATAGCGAATGGTATAGGTGAAGGTTTCACCAGCAGCGGGTGCGGTGGTGTTGACCTGTTTAATGACCAGTAAGTTGGAATCTACGGCAAAGGCTACGGGTGACTTCCATGCCATCAGTGCAAAAAACAGTAGAAATAGGAATAATTTATTCCTGCGGTATGAATGATGCTGCCACATATGCCAAGCCCTGATTCTTAATTATTAACTGGATAACTATCAATTTTTTATATTTATTAGTTTTAATTATACCAATGATCTGCTTGAAATATAACCGCTAAGAATTTGCCATACTGTTTTATGAGCAACGAACATGAAAGGATTTCACCCCC
>CALHAO010000180.1 GCA_937931765.1 uncultured Thiotrichaceae bacterium | reverse complement strand
CATTTCCTAATGCCCGGCTTCCTTGGCCCACAAGACCGTTTTTCGCGTTTATTCCGCACACCAATTGAAAAAAATGGTGATCAGGAACGCCAGAAACGTCTGCGGAACCGCATCGCACCGTTTATGCTGCGGCGGAGTAAGGAACTAGTGGCCAGCGAATTACCGCCAAAAACTGAAATTATCCGCACCGTAACATTGGAAGGTGCTCAACGCGACCTGTACGAAAGTGTACGCATGGCGATGGATAAAAAAGTACGTGATGAGATCCGAGACAGAGGCTTCTCCCGCAGCCACATTATGATTCTTGATGCATTGCTGAAACTACGTCAAATTTGCTGCGATCCACGCATTATGAAACTGGACCGCGCCAAAGAAGTAAAGGAATCCGCTAAGCTTGATATGCTGATGGAAATGCTGGATGAAATGCTGGATGAAGGCCGTAAGGTACTGATATTTTCACAATTCACCACCATGCTGTCGTTGATTGAAGAAGAATGTAAATCCCGTAATTTCCGCTACAGCTTATTGACTGGTCAAACCCGTGATCGGGAAACAGCCATTAATTATTTCCAGGAAGGCGATGCGCAAATCTTCCTGATCAGTCTTAAAGCAGGTGGCACCGGCCTCAATTTGACCGCTGCTGATACGGTTATTCATTACGATCCGTGGTGGAATCCGGCGGTGGAACAACAGGCTACTGACCGTGCATATCGTATCGGGCAAGATAAACCGGTGTTCGTATACAAGCTACTGACTGAAGATACGGTTGAAGAGAAAATACTGAAATTACAGGAGAAAAAACAAATGCTGGCTGATGGGCTGTACTCCGATACACAGAAACAACAAGCCAGTTTCAGCCAGGATGAACTGATGGATCTGCTGCGACCACTGGATAACTAAGCCCTACTTTCCTATAATTAACCCATCAATTAATGCTGCTCATGGGTAGCAAAGGAGCCGAGGGCTTGAGTGACCGGAAATTTTCCAAACGTTTCACCTTTAAAGAACTGCAAGAAGAAAGTACTCCACAAAAAATTGTTTATGCCACGCTCCAGGAAATAGCTGCAAATGGCTTAAGTGGCACCACTACCAAAGGTATTAGTGAACGGGCTGATTTATCTACGGGGATTATTCACCATTATTTTGATACCAAAGATAACCTGATTTACGCCGCCTATGTTTATCTGGTATTAGACCTTCACCAGTGCACGCTCGATATATTCAAACACGAATCTGATCCGAAAGTGCGCCTGCAAGCCCTGATCCGCATGAGCTTTGCCACTGTGCATGTGTCCTCTGAGGCACGCGATGTCTGGGTACACTTCTGGGCTGACGCTATCCACAATGAACGTGTCAACCGCCTGCTAAATATCTATTACCGGCGCTATCGCAGTAATCTGGCGAATGCATTCCGCAGTTTGTTGCACGATACGAAGAAGTCCAGAGAAGCCGCACAGTTATTATTGGCTAATATTCATGGCGTCTGGTTTACGCACCGCTTCTCAAACTCACCACGCGAACGGGAGCGCGCGATTGAGTTGGTGGAAAAACAATTGGATATGGTACTGGCGACTTATTCCTGAGATTGGGTATGAGTTTGTAACACCGGATACACCACCAGAAAAGCCTGCTCCAGTGCATTATAATGGCGCTCGACTTCTGCTCCTGCGCCTTCAAAGCGGTTGTGGAAGCGGATACGCTGTGCAACCCGATCCAGTGCAAACGCCACCTGCTCCAGTTTTGTATAACCACTCAACCAATCCTGGTCAACCATGTGTTCAACCGTCCGCAACATGCGGGGCGGCATGTGATCCCGGCCCGCTAACAAACCCTGATAACAATGATCGATATACACCTTGATTACGGCATCATGGAACAACGCCCAGTGTTTAGTCAGGAAATAATCGAAACTAATATCGATAATAATGCCGGAAAAGCGCCGGTAACGCTCACTAAACAGCGGCCTCAACGCCAACACCGCAGGATGATTGTCCGTTAGCTTATCAATGGCGCGATGATTAGCAATCCCCTGCTGGATACCTGAGGGCAAGGCATCCATATCCACACCTTTCATAAAATCACCCATCAGATTACCTGTCAGGGAATGTGAATCAGGCGGGGAAAGACTAAGGTGTGCCAGATAATTCATGTCAGCGCCGGGCAGTCATCATTTATCACGCATAACCCTGTGGATTATTACTTTGCCAGCGCCAGGTATCTTCACACATAGCCTGCAATGTTTTCTCTGCTTTCCAGCCCAAAGTTTTTTCAGCATAGGCAGGATCAGCAAAACAACTGGCAATATCACCTTCGCGACGCGGAACTATCTGATAAGGCACCGGTTTATCACTGGCAGCAGAAAATGCACTTACCATATCCAATACCGAATAACCCTGCCCGGTGCCCAGATTGGTAATCAGTAAATTATCAACACTACCCTGTTTGAAGGCCTGCAATGCTTTGACATGCCCCTGCGCCAGATCAGTGACGTGAATATAGTCACGCACACCGGTGCCGTCATGGGTAGCATAATCATCACCAAATACGGACAAACTCTCATACTGTCCCACAGCAACACGGGCGATATAAGGCATCAGATTATTGGGTTTACCACTAGGATCTTCACCAATCTGGCCACTAGTATGCGCACCGACCGGATTAAAATAGCGCAATAATGCGATCTGCCAATCAGTATCTGAATGATATAAATCCATCAGAATATTTTCGACCATTAACTTGGAACTGCCGTAAGGATTGGTGGCCGAACGTGGAAAATCTTCCTGAATAGGCGTGGTGTGAGGATCACCATAAACTGTAGCGGAAGAACTGAAAACGATGCGCTTCACGTTATGCTTTTGCATAGCATTCAGTAAACTCA
>CALHAO010000179.1 GCA_937931765.1 uncultured Thiotrichaceae bacterium | reverse complement strand
CCATCAGCCGTCATACCCTCTACGGTCGGTTCAATCACTTCGCGCATAATCCGCTCATGCATTTCGGGTGTCACCACCGGAGCCGGGGAATACGCCCCCATGCCACCGGTATTCGGCCCCAGATCACCATTATCACGTGCTTTATGATCCTGAGAGCTGGCCATTGGCAGAATATGCTCACCATCGACCATGACAATAAAACTGGCCTCTTCACCCAACAGGAACTCTTCAACCACCACACGATGGCCCGCCTCACCAAATGAGTTTCCGGCCAGCATATCCTTCACAGCCGCAATAGCCTCATCTTCAGTTTGCGCCAGAATCACACCCTTGCCTGCCGCCAGGCCATCCGCCTTCACTACAATCGGCGCACCCTGTTCACGGATATAAGCCACGGCTGCATCAATGTCGGTAAAATTACCATAAGCCGCTGTCGGAATTTTATGCCGCGCCAGAAAATCTTTGGTAAACGCTTTAGAACCTTCCAATTGGGCGGCGGCAGCTGAAGGCCCGAAACAACGCATACCTGCCTCAGCAAACGCATCAACAATGCCCAGCACTAAGGGCACTTCCGGCCCCACAATCGTCAGATCCACAGACTCATCTTTCGCCAGCGTAACCAAACCCGCTACATCATCCGCCGCCACTGCAACATTACGCATGCCGGGTTCCAATGTTGTACCTGCATTACCGGGCGCAACCAGCACTTCATCAACCCGCACTGACTGGCTTATTTGCCATGCCAAAGCATGCTCACGACCACCGCCACCTACTACCAGAACCTTCATACCTACTCCTGCCGGTTACACCCGTTTTAAAAGCGCCCATTAAAGCCACATTGACGTTTGTTTTCAACTTTAAATATCAGGAAAAACCGGATGAAAAAGTGCCACATACCAACCGGTCAACCGATCGCACCCTGAATGCCTACGTTTAACCATGAACACATGGACGAATTGATGGGTTAAAGCCGACACTCTACTCAGGAAGTAGCGCTTATGAATGTTGAAGAGTTGGAATGGAAGCTATGGAATGCATAAATAAAATAATGGATGCACTGAATAAGGCTCCCCTGCTACTGTCGGGGCTGTTAATGATAAGTGGCTGTGATAACCCTCCACCACCTCAGGCCGACGTTAGAATTACCAACCGACCTGTAGCAACGGTTTATAAAGTTAAGGCGACAAACACTGGCATTGTCCAATGTTACCGGATACAGAGTTCTGGTATGACTAAAATCACCCAACTTCAAAGTGGGCAACTGGTCGATATTGTTGCAGTAGAAGAAGGGCTAATCAAACTCAACGATAAACTCTGGCTACAAATTTATCCCCGACTAACCCACCGCCCCGGCTGTTATGTTAATGTGGATAATCTTATCCCATACAGTTGATGTAACACTTTATGCCACGCACTCTTCAGAATAATAGCCGTATTCGCTGGCGTTATCGCCTGCTGCTGGCCAATGGTGAATTGTTTGAGAGCAATCAAAACGAACAGGGTGACACGCTCCATTTAGGGCGGGATGAAATTCACCCGAATCTGGAAGCTGTGTTGCCCGGATTGGCTGAAGGTGAGGAGGTGCGCTTTCTGATTAGTGCGCAAGAAGCGTTTGGCATGCGTGATACTAATGCCATACAAACACTACCTTTGTCTGAGTTCCCAGCCGATCAACCACCGCTGGCAGATCAGATTATCAGCTTCACCTTACCCTCAGGCCAGGAAGTACCCGGCCACATCATCGCAGTAGATACAGCAACGGAATCAGTCACTGTTGACTTCAATCATCCGCTGGCCGGACATAATATTGTGCTGGAAGTTGAGATTCTGGAGATTCTATGACTTTCACAGTAATCGCTCCAAAACACAGTCAACTGTACCTCTGACTCTGATCACGTATAATCGGAGATCTTTCCAAACCAATGGTAAATAACATGCAAGTGACACTCGCTGACCCGCGTGGATTTTGTGCAGGCGTAGACCGCGCCATTGAAATTGTTGACCGGGCACTCGAAGTGCTGGGCGCACCAATTTATGTCCGCCATGAAGTGGTTCACAACCGTTTTGTCGTTAATAACTTACGGGACAAGGGCGCTATTTTCGTACAGGAACTGGATGAAGTACCGGATGATGCTACCGTTATTTTCAGTGCACACGGCGTATCACGCAGCGTACAGGAAGAAGCTAAAAGTCGTGGCCTTAAAGTTTTTGATGCGACCTGTCCTCTGGTCACAAAAGTCCATGTAGAAGTCACCCGCTACAGCCGCGAAGGCCGGGAGACCATTCTGATTGGCCACAAGAACCACCCTGAAGTGGAAGGCACTATGGGCCAATACGAAACACGGCATGGTGGCCTGATTTATCGGGTGGATTCGCCTGCTGAAGTAGCAAAGCTTGAAGTCAATAATCCTGAAAAGTTAGCTTATGTCACTCAAACTACATTATCAGTTGATGATGCGGACATTGTTATTGGCGAATTACGCGCTAAATTTCCGGCCATTATCGGCCCGAAAACCGATGA
>CALHAO010000178.1 GCA_937931765.1 uncultured Thiotrichaceae bacterium | reverse complement strand
ATCTAAGCTGGAGCAGCAGGAGGCTAAGCTGTTTTTAGTGCCGGTGAATGCCTTTTTAAGTCCGCAAAACCTGTCCAGCTGCAGCATGAGAGCGACGGCCACAGTGCATGTCAATCCAGCCAATCGTTTAGAGTTTTATTGTCATGGTTATGCTAAAAATCCAAAAGGTTCTATGCTGAATGTGCTGGGGAAATCTAAAAATAAGTTCAGGTTTAAAGCCGGTATTTTGCGTTAGCCGGTGATGAAAAAACTCCTATTGCTTCCGCCGCTAATCATTGTCTTTCTGGCAGGGGTATACCTGTTTTTTCCTGCGTTTACCTTTGGCTTGTTGGTTAAAGCGGAACGGGGCATGTCCGGATTGGAGCAGCATAGTATTGAAGCTGATGGTCTGCGGTTTGAGTATTTACAAGGTGGTGAAGGTGAACCTCTGGTGGTATTACACGGGTTTGGTGGTAACAAAGATAACTGGACGCGTATTGCGCCTTATCTGACTGCTCGGTTTAGAGTGATTGTGCCGGATTTAACCGGCTTTGGGGAGAGCAGTCGCGCTGTTGATAATGATTATCGCATCGCTCGTCAGGCTGAGCGTTTGTCTGTCTTCTTACGGGCACTGGGTATTGATTCATTTCATCTGGGCGGAAGCTCGATGGGTGGTTATATTGCCGGGGATTATGCTGCAAAACACCCCGAGCAAATTTTGAGTTTGTGGCTGATTTCACCGTCTGGTGTGGCTGCTGCGAAACCCAGTGAACTGGCGCAATTATTGGCAGCCGGAAAGCCTAATCCTTTGATCCCTGAGACGGTTGAGGATTATGATCGTTTACTGGATTTTGTCTTTACTGATCAGCCATTTATTCCTGAAGCGATCAAGGCAGTATTCGTTGATGAAGCCATTGGCTATCAAGCTTTACATGATGAAATTTATACTCAGTTGGAAGAGGGTGACGCTATTCCACCGCTGGAGGTTCTGTTGCAAGGTTTTCCTAAACCGGTATTTATTCTTTGGGGGGCGAATGACCGGGTGTTGCATGTTTCGGGGGCTGAGGTGCTGGCGGAGGCCATTCCGGATAGTCAGCTACAAGTGCTGGATAACACCGGGCACTTACCGATGTTGGAGCGGGCAAAATTATCGGCAGAGTATTTCCTTGGGTTTGTAGATGGTCGGACGCCAACCCATTAAACATTACAGCATGCATTCATCTGTCATGCTGTCCGGCTAATCTATCGAATCTATTAACTGGAGGAGTGAATCATGAGTAAAAATGCATACGAAACAGGTCGTTTGAACCTGCCGTTTGTTGGTTTTTGTACCTTTGCTAAAAGCCCGATTTGTGAAGACTGGGATGCGATTAAAGCGGATGTTGCTTTTATGGGTGCGCCCTATGATTGCGGTACTCAGTGGCGTTCCGGCGCAAGAATGGGGCCGCGTTCTATCCGTGAGGCGTCAACACTATTCTCCTTTGGTCATGGTGGTGCTTATTCTTATGAGGAAGACACCTTGTACCTCAATGATGTCAATATCGTCGACATCGGTGATGCTGACATGGTGCACACCGATACGGAAACCAGCCACGCTAATATAGAATTTGGGGTTAGGAAAATCCTGGAATCCGGTGCTTTGCCGGTGATTGCCGGTGGTGATCATTCAGTGAATGCGCCTTGCATCCGCGCCTTTTCCGAGCAGGGGCCGATTCATATTATCCAGATCGATGCGCATCTTGATTTTGTCGACGAGCGTCATGGTGTGCGTTTTGGTCATGGCAACCCGATGCGTCGTGCGTCCGAACAGACCAATGTTACTGGCATGACGCAGTTGGGTATTCGTAATGTCTCATCGTCCAACCGTGAAGATCACAAGATGGCTGAGGATGCCGGTTCGACTATTTTGTCGGTGCGTGATGTGCGTCGGCTGGGTGTTGACGGGGTGATGAAGCTGATTCCTAAGGATGTGAATTATTACATCACCATTGATATTGATGGTTTTGATCCGTCGATTGCGCCTGGCACCGGCACGCCGAGTCATGGTGGCTTTTTATATTATGACGTGATGGAAGTTCTGCAGCAGATTGCTTTTCAGGGTGAAGTGGTGGGGATCGATTTGTGTGAGGTGGCTCCGGATTATGATCAGAGTGATACGACTAGTATTCTGGCGGCGCAGGTATTGTTGAACCTGATTGGTTATGTGTTTCATGGGCGGGTGATGCGTAAGCAG
The DNA here is from genome assembly GCA_937931765.1 of uncultured Thiotrichaceae bacterium. Lineage (GTDB taxonomy): Bacteria > Pseudomonadota > Gammaproteobacteria > Thiotrichales > Thiotrichaceae > Thiolinea. Next base: position 664 of record CALHAO010000178.1, on the reverse strand, counting down.
GCTAAATCTGAGGCGAGCTGAGGTAGTTATTTGTTGTGGCTTTCACTTCAGCGAAAGCCACAACAAAATCAAAGGGTGGAAATTAAGCCGTCCAGCCACTAATAGCCTTCACTTCCAGAAAATCTTCCAGTCCCCAAACACCACCCTCACGGCCATTACCGGATTGTTTGTAACCACCAAACGGCGAGCCTGCTGCACGCGATGTTCCGTTCATTTCAACCATGCCGGAGCGTAAACGCCGTGCGACACGATTAGCCTTCTCGCCATCCTGTGTCTGGACATAGTTCGTCAATCCATAGGGAGTATCATTGGCAATCTGAATAGCTTCTTCTTCAGTATCAAACGGAATAATGGTTAATACCGGCCCGAACACCTCTTCACGAGCGATGGTCATATCATTGTTCACATCCGCAAAGACAGTCGGACGGACAAAATAACCTTTATCCATGCCTTCAGGGCGACCTAAACCACCGGCTGCCAAACGCGCTTCACCCATGCCGGTTTCAATCAGTCCCTGGATCTTGTTGTATTGCAGCTCAGACACCACAGGGCCAATGTGGCGGCCTGATTTATCGGCAGTATCCACAGCACATTTTTCAGCGACTTGCGTGGCAATTTCTACCGCCTGATCATAAAGGGGGCGTTCTACCAGCATGCGCGTCGG
>CALHAO010000177.1 GCA_937931765.1 uncultured Thiotrichaceae bacterium | reverse complement strand
CATGCGCTGGAATTTATTGAACAGTTACCGCAGGGCATGGATACAATGGCGGGTGATAATGGCTCTCTATTATCCGGTGGTCAACGTCAGCGCATTGCCATTGCCCGCGCTATTCTGGCGGATGCGCCGATTCTGATTCTGGATGAGGCGACTTCTGCGTTGGATACCGAATCTGAGCGTTATATTCAGTCTGCGCTGGAGCATCTGCTGCATGGGCGCACCACATTTATGATCGCACATCGTTTGTCGACCATTGAAAATGCCGACCGTATTCTGGTGATGGATAGCGGCAGTATTGTTGAGTCGGGTACGCATGGCGAATTGTTGAAACAATCCGGGCGGTATGCGAAGCTGTATGAGATGCAATTCAGCCACACGTCCACTTCTTCTGGCTCCTGATTCGCGTTACACTCCCCCTTTTTTTATCTGGTGTTCAGGAGTCTGTCATGTCGCAGGATTTGCTTAACTATGTACCTGCCGAGGGTTTATTAAAGGATCGGGTGATTCTGGTGACCGGTGCGGCGATGGGTATTGGTCGGGCGGTTGCGCTGGCCTATGCGCGTTTTGGGGCAACGATTGTGTTGCTGGATAAGCAGGTTCCTATGCTGGAAAAAACCTACGACGATATTATGGCGGCGGGTGGCGCAGAGCCTGCGATTTATCCCTTGGATTTGCAGGGTGCAAATAACGATGATTATGTGGCGTTAGCCAATAATGTCCATGAACAACTCGGACGGTTAGACGGTGTTTTGCTGAATGGCGCATGGTTGGGCGCGTTTATGACGCTTAAGCAGCATGATGTTGATCTGTGGTCAAAAACGATCACTACTAACCTGCACGCGAATTTCTTGCTGGTGAAGGCTTGTCTGCCTCTGCTGGAAAAATCGGATGATCCGGCGATTTTGTTCTCCACTGACACTACTGATAAAGCTTATTACGGTGCTTATGGCGTTGCTAAAGGTGCCATGAATGCCTTCTGCGATATTCTGGCGCAGGAGCATGATCATGAACGTGATTTTATCCGGGTGAACCGGATAAACAGCGGGCCGATTCGTACCAGTACACGGGTATTAAATTTTCCGGGCGAGCATCCTGATTCACTGGCTTTACCCGAAGCCGTTGTCGGGCCATATCTGTATTTTATGGGGCCGGATGCCGGGAAACGTACGGGTGAAGCATTGAATCTGGATCGCTTGCCAGCTGATGCCCGCTGGCCAGGCGATGTGGCTCCGGCAGTTTAAGTTGTGATGAGCATCGAAAATCGTGAGTTGCTGGATCAGCAATACGCTACGCTGTATGAGGCGCTGGGGCAGGATGAGGATTTTGCCTTCTGGCTGCAGTCATTGCCACAGCAAATTGAGGAGCTGACCTTTGGCAAACCGCATGGCAAGCGTCAGTTGTGGCTGGATACTTTGGCGGCATTGCCTGCTTTAACAGCCAGTGATCATGACTTTACTCAGGGTAAGGTGCGTATTGGTCAGGCGGGTGATTGCACTGATGAGCAGCGTGCTGAGCTTAAACAGTTATTGGAAACCTTTATTCCCTGGCGCAAAGGCCCGTTTGAGTTATTTGGTATCGATATTGATACGGAATGGCGCTCTGATTGGAAATGGGAGCGGGTGATTCCGCACCTTTCGCCACTGGCTGGTCGCCGTATTCTTGATGTGGGTTGTGGCAGTGGTTATCACTTGTGGCGTATGCTGGGTGAAGGTGCTGCGCAGGTGATTGGTATTGATCCCAGTCTGTTTTTCTTGATGCAATTCCACAGTATGAAGCATTATGCACCGGAAGCACCGGTTCATTTTTTGCCGTTACGCAGTGAAGATTTGCCGGATTTCAGCCGCAAGGGTTTTGATACCGTTTTCTCGATGGGGGTATTATATCATCGGCGTTCGCCACTTGATCACCTGCAGGAGCTTAAAAACAGCCTGCGTGATGGTGGTGAGTTGGTGCTGGAAACGCTGGTGGTGGATGGTGATGTGCATACTGCACTGATGCCGGAAGATCGTTACGGGAAGATGCGTAATGTCTGGTTTATTCCCTCGGTCGCTATGCTGGAGTTGTGGCTAAGGCGCTTGGGTTTCCGTGATATTCGTGCCGTTGATGTCACGGTGACCAGTACAGATGAGCAACGCAGTACGGAATGGATGCGCTTTGAATCATTGACCAATTTCCTTGATCCTGATGATTCTACCCGCACCATAGAAGGGTATCCTGCGCCGAAACGGGCAGTGATTGTCGCGACCCTTTAGTTAGAGTGGTTGGTATATTGGGTTAAGGTGCTTTCAACAGCGGCTGATTGAGTTTGTGACTCTTGTAAAGTGGGTGGACAGCATTGCTGAGGCCTGCCAAAAAGAGCATGTTTTTGACAATCAGTGCTGTGCCAAATCCGGCACCAAGGAATATCGCGCCCGGCACGAGCAGCGCAGCGGGCACCATAAGTATGGAAAGGCTGTGGTTTAGGTTTCTTGATAAATCTTTGGACAGGTCAAACAGATCACTAAAGTGATAGAGTGTGCCATCCATCAAAATGACATCGGCGACATCAGTCGCGATGCTGGAAGCGCCTGCCAATGAGACTGACACCTCCGCGTTGCGCATGGCAATCGCATCGTTTACTCCATCTCCGATGAAACAAACTTTTTTTCCTTGTTGTTGTAATGACGTGACAATGTCTGCTTTTTGGGTAGGTAACACATCATGAAAGTAGTTATCCATTTCCAATTGCTCTGCAAGCTGCCGGGTTGTTTGTTCACGGTCACCAGAAACGATGGCTATTTCTTTGATACCGTGTTCGCGCAACTTTGCCATTAAATCGTGAACTTCCGTACGAACCACAGACTGCAATTCTATAAACCCAAGTAGTTTATTATTTTTTACGACCATGACTAAGGAGTGCCCTATGTTGTAGGCTTTTTCCATGGTGGATGTTAGAGGTTCAGGAATCTCAATGCCTTGTGCATGCATAAACCGTTCGCTACCCACATGGATTTCATTCTCATCTATGGACAATGACACGCCAAACCCAATTTTGTATTCAGAGTAATCGCTTTGAGGTAATTCAGTCCCCTCCCGTTTCGCCTTTTCCCTAATAGCATTAGCGATCGGGTGTTCCATGTTTCCCTGAGCCACAGCAGCGAAGGCCAGGATATCTTGTTCACTGCCAGACCATGAAACAATTTTCACTACCGATAATTCTGAATTGGTCAGTGTTCCGGTCTTATCAAACAGCACAGTATCGATTTCCCTGATACTCTCCAGCGTACTTCCGCTTTTGATTAATACACCAAGTTTTGAAGCTTTGTTCAGATACCCCAGCGTTCCAAGGGGAGCAAGAATACGAATTCTGCTACCAAAGTGAGCGGTGAGCACAGCAAGTGCCGGTGAAACGCCACCCGTTACTGCGGCAATCGAGGCAAGACCGAAAAAAGGTAATACGCCTTTGTCTGCCCAGACTTCCCCTTTTTGTTGTAGTTGGGATTTATAATCCACAGATTGATTTAAAATCTGATCAATGTTGGCAGCAGTAGTATCAGCACCCGTTTTTTCGGTACGGATGAATAAGCGTCCGGACATCAACATGGTGGTAGCGAATACAGCGTCTTCATTCCCTTTTTCGGCTAATTGTGCTTCGCCAGTCAAAGAATGTTGATCAACTAATCCTGCCCCCGATTCGACAACACCGTCCACAGGGATAAATTCTCCAGCGCTGACGACGACTAAGTCCCCTGATTTAACCCTATCCAGTGGCATCTCAATCTCAACACCATCCTGTAGGCACCAAGCGGTTTTGCTGAGATCTTTAAAGCTATTTGCAATTAACTTTTGTGATTGTTTTTGGGTCAAGCTGATGACTTTATCCGAAACAAAGTAAACAAACACAGCCAATGACACCATGAAATACTGATTAAACGCGATTCCCAGCGTTTGAATTGTCAGTACATTGGCGTCGTAGCCTACTTTGCGTTTATCCCGCAGGCTGATGACAGTACGTTTAAAGAATTGATAGTTTTGGTAGGCAAAAAATCCCAGGTATATCGGCGCAATGGGCGCAAAAACGAATTGCCGTATTCCGGCCAAACTCAATGTTATCGCACCAATTTTCAAATTACGGTTGATTTCTTTACTGTCTTTAGAAATTGACAATTGGTGTGAGGATTGACTGGAAGGTACTGACTGCGCATTAATAACCGGCTCTGGCTCTTGATTTTTTCTGTGATGGATGCATGTCTTTTTTGCCAAACACACATCACATTGCTGCATCGTCGTTTCATCATCAGCTTGAATGGCATGGGAGGCTTTGGAACTGGCTGGACTGGAAGTTTTTAGTTTTTTGCCGCCTTTTTTAAATAAAACGGAGTAAAGCGCGAGTAAAGCGCCAGCTTCAATGATCATAAGTAGGAATTAGACCAGTTATTGAGTGCGAGCCAGCTTAACATAAAATGACATAAAAACGTCTGTGTTAACGGAGCTAAGTATTGAGTTTCTGATTCAGAAACTGCATTCTTGCATATAGCCTCAGTCACACATTTCAGGAAGAGTTTTTACCCATGTTTGAGTCCCTCAGTTTACCCAGACCCGACGCCATACTTTCGCGAATAGCATCGTTTGAAGATGATCCGCGTGCTAACAAGATGAACCTTGGTGTTGGTATTTATATGGATGCTCAGGGTAAAACGATTATTCCTGAAACAGTCAAGCTGGCAGAACAACGTCTACTGGATCTTGAAGACAGTAAAAGCTATATCGGTTTGGCGGGTAATCCTGCTTATAATAAAGCGATGCGGGAGATTGTATTTGGTGAAACGGTGCCTGAAGGTCGCATTCATGGCATGCAGGCACCGGGCGGTAGTGGGTCGCTCTCAGTACTGGCTAAGTTAATGGAGCGTGCGTGCCCTAATGCAAAGGTTTGGTTGAGCACGCCGACCTGGTCTAACCATGCTGCATTACTCTCTACAGGTGGCCTTGAAATAGGTAAATACCCATACTTTGATGCCACAACCTGCGCTATAAATTTTGAAGCGATGACCGCTAAATTACGCACCTTGGGGCCGGGTGATGTGGTTGTTTTACACGGCTGCTGCCATAACCCAACGGGTGCTAACCTCACGAGGGAACAATGGGATGAGGTGGCAGGTATTGCTAAAGCAACCGGATTTTTGCCGCTTTTTGACATTGCCTATCAAGGTTTTGGTGACGGCTTAGAGGAGGATGCTTATAGCGTTCGTAAATTCGCTCACACTGTTGATGAGATGTTAGTGGCGGTTTCGAGTTCTAAGAACTTTGGTATTTACCGTGACCGGGTAGGCTGTGCCTTTGCTATGGGCGCTTGTGCTGAAACGACTGATGTGGCTTATGCCAATATGCAGAGCATTGCCCGGAGCATGTACTCTATGCCACCTGATCATGGAGCCTCGGTGGTTAGCATTATTTGGCAGGATGATGAATTACGGGTTCAGTGGCTATCGGAATTAAAGGTAATGTCGGATCACATAGCATCACTGCGTAATCAGCTGGCTACGAGTTTTGTTAAACAAAGTGGTGACAATAAGTTTGATTTTATTGGGATGCATCGGGGCATGTTCTCATTGTTAGGGCTGACAATTGAGCAGGTGGAGAAGCTGAGAGAGGATTATGGGATTTATATGACCTCTGATAGCCGGATCAATGTGACTGGGGTGCAGGGTGAGAATATTGATCGGTTAGCTGGCGCAGTGTTGGCGGTTTCTGTTTGAATAGAATCATTTTTAAATTTTTGGAATTTATCAATTATGACTAAGCTAAGTGTAAACTTAAACAAGATTGCGCTATTGCGTAACTCCAGAGGCAGGGATTTTCCGAGTGTGGTGGGATTTGCTAAAAAATTCATTGCATTGGGGGTGCAGGGTATCACGGTACATCCGCGTCAGGATGAGCGGCATATCACCCGTCAGGACGCACGAGATCTGGCTGAGTTACTAACGCAGTATCCTGATGTGGAATATAATATAGAAGGTTACCCTTCGGATGATTTTCTGGAGTTGGTTGAGGCCTGTAATCCTGATCAATGTACTTTGGTGCCGGATGCAGTTGATCAACTCACTTCTGATCATGGTTGGGATGTTGCTTGCCACAGTGAATTGCTGGAAACGGTAACTGATCGTCTGAAGCAATCCGGCATCCGGGTGGCGGCGTTTTTAGACCCGGATGTTGAGCAGGTTCAACGTGTCGCTAAAACAGGCGTTGATCGCATAGAGTTGTATACAGAAGCTTATGCTAACGCCTATGGAACGCCGGAACAGTCTACTGTTTTTGCAAAATATATCGCCGCCGCTGCTGAAGCAGACCGGTTGGAGCTGGAGATTAATGCGGGGCATGATCTGGATAGTCACAATCTGGCGACGTTTTTGACAATACCGAATATTCTGGAAGTGTCGATTGGTCACGTGCTGACAGTCGAGTGCATTGAGCAAGGCATGTCACCGGTAGTGGCGAAATACCTTGAAATTTGTAATACCTCGGCTTAACTCTGAATTAAATGATGTGATAAAAACGTGAATACTTCGTTACGACACTCTGGTTTTCTGGCCGCTGTTGAAGGGCCGCAGAATAAGCTGCAAAAAACGCTGACTCAGCACATGGGACAGGCTTACACACGATTTTGTGAGAGTTGGAATCGACTGTTGCCGGATGCTTATCTGCGTGATGGTGGGCGTTATCGCCAGCGCCGTTATTCTGTCTTTACCTGGCAGTATGGTAAGTTGACTCAGTTACCCCATGAGCCACATTACCAAAGTAATTATCATAATTCAGTTCATGGTGGCTTTAACCGGCATTTTCGTGGCTGGCTGCCGACGACAATCAGCAACCCGGTGTTTAAAGAAATTATTCGCTGGAGTCTGAGCCAGTTCGTGACCAACCCTGCCAAAAAGTGGCGTATTCAGGCGCATCAGTTTCGTATTAATGCGTCGGCAGATGAAATTGGTAAACCTACACCGGAAGGTGTGCACAAGGACGGTGCAGACTATATTCTGATTATGTTGTTGGGGCGACATAATGTCATTGGTGGTGAGAGTCACGTGTACGACAATAATATGCAACCACTGGCGCAATGTACCATGCAGTGCCGTGGTGATTTACTGTTGGCGAATGATCATCAGGTTTATCATGGTGTTACGCCGATTGTGCCTGAGGATAAGACTAAACCAGCATGGCGGGATGTGTTGGTGCTGACTTTTCATCACTAGCTAGTCATGCCCACTACTCTAAAACGCTTCCTCACTAAATGGCTAGAGCAAATCTGGTACGCCTCCCGTCCGATCGAGCGCACTTTATTATGGCCACTAAGTCAGCTGTTCTGTTATCTGGCGAAACAACGACGAGCCACCCAAACAGCCGAACAACAAACAACTAACACCCCACTAATCGTAGTCGGTAACATCGCCGTAGGTGGTACAGGTAAAACCCCGCTAACGATCTATCTGGCACAATTATTACAAAAGCAAGGTTATCGCCCCGGCATTGTCAGTCGTGGTTATGGCGCACACCCTGATAAAACCATGATCCGCCCCGTTACTTATCACAACAAACCAGCCGATGTCGGTGATGAAGCGTTGCTGATGGCAACCCGAACTCATTTGCCGGTGGTGGTGGGTATTCAACGGACTCGTGCAGTGGAATATATGATAGAGCAGTATAATGT
>CALHAO010000176.1 GCA_937931765.1 uncultured Thiotrichaceae bacterium | reverse complement strand
GATGAAAGTAGCTACGTTGTCATTAGAGCGAACGGTACATTCCCACTTTTTGACACCAAACACTTCTTCAGGAACTTCAATTTTCATATCCTGCTTAACCGCAACCTGACAAGCCAGGCGCTCACCACCAGCAGCTTCACGACGATTAATACTACCCTCTTCCGTCGGCAGCAAAGTACCACCACCTTCCAACACTTTTACCTTACATTGAGCACAAGTGCCACCACCACCACAGGCAGAAGATACAAACAGACCTTTATCCGCCAGCGCCGACAGCAACTTGCCGCCCGGTGCCACCTGAATATTGTCAGTACCGTTGATGAGGATATTTATATTACCGGTCGCTACTAACTTTGAGCGGGCAAATAAGATAATCCCTACCAGAGCCAAAACGATGAGCGTAAATAACAATACGCCTAATATTACCGTTGTCATACTATGTCTCCCGTATTATAACTGAATGCCGGAAAAAGCCATGAAGCCAAGTGACATCAGACCGACCGTAATAAAGATAATGCCCAGCCCCTGAAGGCCTGCGGGAACGTCGCTGTACTTTAGTTTTTCACGCACACCAGCCAACGCTACAATGGCCAATGCCCAGCCAAAACCACTACCGACACCATAAACAACACTTTCACCAAACGTATAATCACGTTCAACCATAAACAGTGAGCCACCTAAAATAGCGCAGTTAACTGTAATCAATGGTAGAAAAACGCCCAGTGCGTTGTATAAAGCAGGGAAGAATTTATCCAGAATCATTTCCAAAATCTGTACCATCGCTGCAATCACACCGATATAGCTGATCAATCCCAAAAAGCGCAGATCAACACCCGCTAATAATACATTCTCTTTCAGAAACACATTCAAAATCAGGTTATTAGCAGGCACAGTAATCATCTGCACCACCATAACCGCCACACCTAAACCAATAGCTGTGCTGATTTTCTTCGAGATGGCAATAAATGTACACATCCCGAGAAAAAAGGTAAGCGCCATGTTCTCAACGAACACCGCCTTAAAAAATAAGCTTAGCATCGCTTCCATGTCATTATCTCCTGTTAGCGATCGCCCAAGGCGTGTTGTTCATGAATTTTAAAATCAGGTTGCTCAACCTGCTCAGGTTTCCAGGTACGTACTACCCAGATAATCAAGCCAATGATAAAGAAAGCGCTCGGTGGTAACAGCATCAAACCATTTGGCTCATACCAGCCACCATTCTTAGTCAGCTTGAGAATTTCAAAACCAAACAAAGTGCCAGAACCGAACAGCTCACGGAAGAAAGCCACGATAATCAATAATAAGCTGTACCCCAAACCATTACCAATACCATCCATGAAACTCATACCAACACCATTTTTCATGGCATAAGCTTCAGCACGCCCCATAACAATACAGTTAGTGATAATGAGACCAACAAAAACTGACAACTGCTTGGCGGTATCATAAGCATAAGCCCGCATGATCTGATCCACCACAATAACTAATGAAGCAATGATGGTCATCTGCACAATAATACGAATATTACTGGGAATATGATTACGGATCGCACTGATGGATGCATTAGAAAAGGCTAATACCGCTGTCAGGGCTATCGCCATTAACAACGAGTTTTTCAACGAACTGGTCACCGCCAGCGCCGAACAAATACCCAGAATCTGTAATGTAATCGGATTGTTATCGACCAAGGGGTCAATTAACACCTTACGTGTTTCACTCATAATTCACCTCCACTACGTGCTTTCTGCAAATAGGGACCAAAACCATCCTGCCCTGCCCAGAAATGCACCAGATTCTCTACACCATTGCCTGTTAATGTCGCACCAGACAGTGCATCAACTTGATACTTACTCTCAGGGTCTGCATTTTTCACAATGTCCACTGCAATATTGCCCTGCTCATCAAATAATTGCTTACCTGACCACTGTGCCTTCCAAACAGGATTATCGACCTCACCACCTAGTCCCGGCGTTTCAGCATGCTCATAGAAACCGAAACCAGTAATAGTAGAAGCATCGTCAGCTAAAGCCATAAAACCATGCAAGGTAGACCAAAGCCCGTAACCACTCACCGGTAAAATGATTTTATTCACTTTCCCAGCAGCATCACGCGCCAGATAAACCGTGGCATACTTTGAGCGACGCTTAATAGAAGCAATATCCTGTTCTTTAGTCAGCACAACATTCTGTTTCGGATCAACCGCTGCCGCACGTGCATCATAAGTAGCCGCATCAATATCGGCCACATACTCACCCGTTGCCAAATCGACTACTTTAGGTTCAACCTGCGAAAACATTTCATCAACAGTTTTGCCTTCCTGAAACAGACCGGCAATTTGCAGAATATTACGTTTTTTATCCAGCGCCTTATTAGCATCCTGAATCGGTTTTAGAGCAACAGCAGCGCCTGATACCAGTACGGAACACACCAGACATAATACTGCGGCTACAAAAATCGTCTTCTGCGTACTGTCATTTGGCATATCAAGAAAACGACGGATCATGATGCACCTCCCATTACAGTACGCTGCCTTCTGCGTTTGATGTTTGACTGAACTACAAAGTGATCAATCAATGGCGAGAAGATATTGGCAAACAAAATAGCCAGCATAATACCTTCAGGGAAAGCCGGATTAATAACCCGAATCATCACCGTCATTACACCCACCAGAATACCGAAGTACCAGCGTCCCATGTTTGTATGCGCTGCCGTTACCGGATCAGTTGCCATAAACATCATGCCAAAGGCAAAGCCACCCAGCGTTAAATGCCAGTACCAAGGCATGTCAAGCATCGGGCCAGTATCACCAAACAGTCCAACCATATTGAACAACAGCGACATTCCCACCATACCGATCATCACACCAGCAACAATGCGCCAGTTAGCAATTCTGGCAAACAGTAAGAAGCTACCACCAAGCAGAATAGCCAGCGTTGATGTCTCACCAATCGAGCCAGGCACAAAACCAAGGAACGAATCCCACCAAGTGATGCCACTGGCAGCAATACCTGCCAAACCGTCTGCTGCAGCACTAGACAGTGCTGTTGCACCTGTATAACCATCGACTGCAACCCAAACTGCGTCACCTGACATATAAGCAGGGTATGCAAAATAAAGGAATGCACGTCCGGCCAGCGCAGGATTCACGAAGTTTTTACCTGTGCCTCCAAACACCTCTTTGCCCAGAATAATCCCGAACCAAATCCCCAGAACGACCATCCACAAAGGTGTTGTGGGTGGCAGCGTCAGCGTATAGAGAATGGAAGTAACAAAGAAACCTTCATTCACCTCATGCCCGCGCACCATTGAGAAAACGACCTCAGCAATACCACCGGCAATAAATGTGACCATATAAATGGGCACAAAATACATCAGACCGTGAAAGAAGTTAGAAAAGAAACTGTCCGGACTGTAACCAATCAGATTCATCACAGTGCCACGCCAGGTATCCAGCTCAGCAATACCCATTGAGGCCATCGCAGTATTGGCCTGATAACCTGTGTTGTAACAAGCCATAAACATGATCGGGAAGGTGGCCATCCACACATAACCCATCACACGTTTCAGATCCAGTGCATCACGCACATGAGGTGCAGCCGGTGTACGGTTTGGCGGGCTGAATAACAGCGTATCCACCATTTCATACAGACTGTAGAATTTTTCGTACTTGCCACCACTTGAGAACGTTGGCTCAAGTTTATCCAGCATACGGCGTAAACTTTTTTTCATCGTTACTCTCCCTTCTCGATCATGCGCAGGCATTCACGTAGAGCAGAACCGTATTCATACTTGCCATGACACACAAATGTGCATAATGCCAAATCTTCCTCATCCAGTTCCAATGCCCCCAGCTCCTGAGCCAGAACAGTGTCCCGGGTCAATAAAGCACGTAACAACTGAGTTGGCAAAATATCAAGCGGCATTACCTGCTCATAATTCCCCAAAGGAACCATGGCTCTTTCGCTGCCGTTACGGGTACTGCTGAAGTCAAATTCCTGGTCTCTAATGCCCTTGGAGAAAAACACATTCAGTACGGAGAATTGCTTCAGCATTGGGTTCAGCCAATGCAGGAACTCACGTGGCTCCCCTTCATTGAGCACTGATACCTGGAGATTATAGCGCCCCATATAGGCACTCCAGCCCGCAGAACGGTGACCGCCCAAAACAGAACCAGAGATAACCCGTACCTGATGTTTTTCATCGTTGATTTCACCACGTACCATTTCATCAGTACAGGCCCCCAAACGGGTACGGACTAAACGAGGATTTTTCAGTGGTGGCCCACCCAGTGCAACTACCCGGTCAACAGCTAATTTACCAGTAGTAAATAACTTACCAATAGCACTGACATCCTGATAATTAATATACCAGACCGATTTATTTTCACTCACCGGGTCAAGGTAATGAATGTGCGTACCCGGCAAACCGGCAGGGTGAAGACCTTCAAAACTATGATAGCTGACGTTAGTAGCTGCTGCCTTGGGCACATCAGCACCTTCCAAATGGCAAACAAATACCTTTGGAGCCAAACGCGAAATAATCTGTAGCCCTTGTACAAAAGACTCAGACTCATCATCCAGCACTACTAGCGGATCAGCAGCCAGCGGACGGGTATCCATCGCATTAATAAAGATAGAAGTGGGCTTGGAATCTGCAGCCGCTGGCTTTGAATAAGGACGGGAGCGAAAAGCAACCCATTGTCCTGACTCAAGCAGCTTTTCCCGGATAGTGTCGACATCCAGTGAATCCAACTCATCCGGCGCATGTGCACCAAAATCGATGGATTCCTCCTGCTCATCCAATTCAATAACGATCGAGTTCAGTACACGTCGTGGCCCACGATTAATCGCTTGCACGGTGCCTGCACCCGGTGCTGTAAAATTCACGCCAGCATTCTTACGGTCGGTGAACAAAACCTGACCTAGCTTAACGTGATCCCCTTCCTCGATTTTCAGAGCCGGTCGCAGATCGTGGTAATCCCTGCCCAACACCGCTACCTTAGTAGGGCGGGGGTGATCACTGATCGTTTGCTCCGGCTTACCGGATATGGGTAAGTTCAGACCTTTGGTGATTTTCATGTCGTTGCATCAACGCCTGTCGTCAAATAATAATTCGGTTAATATTAGCGACAACAAGGGGCTATTATTGATTATTATCACCCAGCCCAAACCTCCTGTTTGGGGTATTGATTTGCTGGAAGTCACTAAAATTTTGCGGCTCAGAAGTTACGCCATTTAGGCACAACTCGCAAATTTAATTTGCCCTTAGTCTCAAGCAGAAGTGTCGACAATTTTACACACCTCCCCTCTTTGCTGCAACGCAGAAACAGATAGTTTATGGTTTTATTCTCGACTCATACCGACAAAAGCTGATACTTCTAGTCACTATCCATTTTGTCCGGCATGACAAATGCATCCCAGCTTCCGGTAGCTAGCCCGTAAACCGCCTCGGAAACCAATTTAACCTTATTTTCATGTAACACGTAACGATTACCGGAAACAGTATTCATCGCCCCCAAAACAAATTGATGATTATTAAACCGCAAAGTCAGCCGCCCCGGCTTCAACCCATACTGAGCCAGATCTCTGCCTGCTGCATCATACGTGGCAGTGACTGGTTCATTGATAAACGTGAATAATTGCCGAATACGCGTCAGATTGGCGGCACGCTGGTACGGTGCGACCATTAGCCAGTCATCACCATTTTTTTCAAAACGAATTTTATCTACACCTGTAACATTTGCACTACGCTCCAATGTCAGCAGGTTAATACTGTCATAATCACCTGTAAACAACAGATCCGCCCGTGACTGCTGCTGGGTAGAAAACCACCAAGCCAGTCCACCCAAACCACAAACCAACAGCAACAAAAGCCCATTCAGCCGGAACCGTGCCCACACAGAACCGGCCATTATCGCCGCCGCCTTCTAAGCCAAATCCATACACCAGACAAAATTAACCCTAGTGGCAACGCCAGCAAAAAAAACACCGCCAACACCAGACCCACCACCTCATCCAACTCCAGCTTAGTATCAGGCGCTGAAATACTACGAACATTGAGCAAGTCATCATCATCAGCCAACCAATTAAAAATATTAGTGGCCAAATCAAGATTCACCCCACGCCCAATAAAAGCATTCACCATAAAATCACTGTCACCGATCACGACAATCCGCTGCTGCCGCTCACCTGCTACCTGAGTTGTTTCTGTGGAATTCTGCTTAGCCTGATCAACAGCATTTGCATTTTTTTCAGGCGAATCCAGCAAACGGGTAAAACTCATGCCAATCACCAAAGGCCCCAATTCATCACCATCAGCTTCTGCATAAGCAATTTCACCATCAATAGGCGCTGTTTCCATCCAGCTATTAGGCAAGGTATTCAGAAATTCATCAACTTTCCAGTCTAACGCACGACTCACTGAGTCGGGAAGACGTGCAATTCGTGTGGAAAATGGAAACAGACTCTGTGAACCCGTCAACTTTTCACCTAAAGGCGAACGACCATAATCAACCACCGGCACCACCGCAGGATGATCAATCCCCAACATTTGATGCAACTGCTCATTTGCATCAACAATGGTACCTTCACCAAACTGGATACCAAGCAGTTCAGCAAGAGGCGACAGACTATCAGAATCGCCCGGATCTTTGAGCCAGATTAAATTACCGCCCTGCTCTACATAGCGGCTAATAATTTCGACTTCCCCATCCAGCAAATCTTTCTGTGGTGCCGCGATCACCAGGAAACGCGCATTCTCCGGCACAGACTGACTACGCACCAAACTATGGGGTTGTATCAAAAAACCACTGCGTTCCAGTGACTTCAGTAACTGCGACATGCCGGACGAATGTTCTGCCAAAGGATCACGCTCACCATGCCCCTCCAGAAACACAACCAAGCGTTCACTACCCCGGCTCATACGTTGCAGAGCATTAGCAATCACTTGCTCACTAGTGGATTCTACAATTTCAGTACGCTCACCCAAACGAATGACAATTTGCCCGGTATATTCCACCCCGTCCAGCTTGGCGCGCACAGGATCGAGGTCAGGATTCACAAATTCCAGTTCAACCTCAGACTTAACCCGCTGATACTTTTCTATCAACTTACGCAACTTTTCACGTAACGCAGTATCGTCAGGTACATACATAACAAACCGGATCGGCTCATCAATACCCTTCAATAAAACCGTACTGGCTTCTGTCAGGCTATTGCGCTGCCCGAATGTCCAGTCAGCACGATAAACATACTCCCGGCTGAGGTAAGCCAACAAACCAATCGCTACTACCAGCAGTACATAAAACAGAAAATTCTGCACATGGATAAACCGGTGCACCTTACGACTCATCTTCATTTGCCTAGCCCTCCAGACGGTCGTTGTCTAATTTACGGATGGCCAGTAGTAAAAACCCGGCAATAAATAACAAATAATAAACTAAGTCTGCCGTATCAAACACACCATCCAAAAAAGATAAAAAATGCCCAAAATGAGAAAGATAGATAAACAGCTCGCTGGCTGAACCCTGAGAATTGCCGGAGATATACAACACCATCAGGAATATCAACAAGCCAAAGGTGCTAATCGCCGCAATAATCGGCTGACGGGTTAATGAGGACAGAAACAGCCCCGCCGCAGCAAAGGAGGCCAATAATAAAAACAAGCCCAACACAGCCGCAGCAAGCTTTCCCCAGTCCAATGAAGTTCCCAACATTAAAGACAGGGGCATCAACGTCAGCATCGCCACCATGACAACAATCAGCAGCAACAAACCCAAATACTTACCCAAGACAATTTGTGCCACAGACACTGGTGCTGTCGTTAGTAACACCAACGTTCGATTCATACGCTCTTCAGCCAACAAGCGCATGGTCAGCAACGGCATCATCGCCAGCATCAATAAACCGGCCCACAGGTAAAGCGAAGAAACCACCAAATCAGTAATTCCCGGTGCATTCTCCATCATAGCTACTTGAGGCTGAACACGCTCCAGGTACTCACTCAGCCCCAACAGAAATATCCAGGCCAGGATAAACTGCATCATAGCCAGCAGGCTCCACGCTAATGGTGAACTGAACATACGCCTGAACTCAGTACGGGCAATAACCATAATTGCACTCATGCCAACACCTCTTGTTCATTATCCGCTAGCTCGACCACAGCAGGATCATCCTGATAAATCAGCTCAAAAAATATATTTTCCAACGAATCAACAGCACCGAGTTTGTCGTTGAACACTGTCCGCCCCCGATTCAGAATCTGCACCCGATCACATACCGCCTGTACTTCGGGCAAGATATGCGTAGATAAAATAATACCGTGTTCCTCACCCAATTCCCGGATCAACGCCCTGATTTCACGAATTTGAATAGGATCAAGTCCCACCGTAGGTTCATCCAGAATAATAACCGCAGGCTTGTGCAGGATAGCCTGAGCAATGCCAACCCGCTGCTGAAATCCCTTGGATAAATTACCAATTAACCGCCGATGAACCTCCTGTAGATTACAGCGCTCTTTTGCTTCGTCAGCCGCAATAATAGCCTCGCGCCGCCCCAGACCATGCAAACGGGCACAGTAACGCAGGTACTCGTTAACGGTCATATCACGATACACCGGAGGTTGTTCAGGCAGGTAGCCGATATGGCTTTTAGCTTTACGTGGCTCATCCAGCAAATCAATACCATTTACCTTAATTTCACCAGATCCTGGTGCAAGGTTTCCAGTCAGCATTTGCATGGTCGTTGACTTACCAGCTCCGTTTGGCCCCAGCAACCCCAACACCTCGCCTTTATCAAGCTGCAAATTAACCTTTTCAACAGCGCAGTGCGCACCAAAAAACCGCGAAAGCTCCGCTGCTTCGATTAAAGATTCACTATTCATACAAACTACAGCCCTGTATTTTTATATTTTCGGAAATAAATCACATCATAAAGCCTACTCAGGCCGATTTGTATGAATTAAGCAATACCATCGACAAATAAGCAACATCAGGTATAGTATACTGCTTATTAGCCCACTTACTTAACCAAACAAGTCCCATTCAATCAGCAACTCAACGAAAAATTTTATGACGACTCCATCACAAAAAAACTGGTATCTGCTAAGTAGTAAACCGCACAAAGATGCTCAGGCAGAAGATCAGCTAGGCAACCAGGGTTATGAAGTATACCGGCCACTGGCCCAACGGCTTCGCAAGCGCAGGGGAAAAATGATCAAGCTGACCGAATCCCTGTTCCCCCGCTATATGTTTATCCAGTTAGACAAGGTGGAAGACAACTGGGCACCGATTCGCTCAACTTATGGCGTCAACCAGATTATCCGCTTTGGCAACGAACCCACGCCGGTACCTGATGAGCTGATCAACACATTAAAGCGACACGAAGCATCTCTGGGAGAAAAAGCTATCGACTTGGATAAATTTCACACAGGTGACCAGGTTATGCTGACTGATGGCCCGTTTAAAGGTTTAAGCGGAGCATTTTTAAGCTACGATGGCGAACAACGTGCCATGATCTTGCTAGAAATCATGAACTCACAGACCAAACTGACGGTATGCCCTGCTAAATTGAGCGCCGCTTAGATTAAGTAAGTTGATATTTAAACCTTCTATCACCTATACTCCACTTGCCTATAACAAATGACTTAACTCACAAAATATGATGCCTAGAAATTTTCTCTTCCTTCAAGGAGTTGCAACGCCTTTTTTTAAGGAGTTGAGCTCAGCAATACGCCAGGAAGGGCATCAGACCTACAAAGTTAACTTTTGTGGTGGTGATAGCCTGTTTTCAGGCAAACAAAATACTTGGCGTTACAACAAACCACTTCATGAATTCCCTTTATGGTTGGCTGAAAAACATCAGCAACATCAATTCACTGATGTTGTGCTGTTTGGCGATACACGGCCACTGCACAAAGAAGCCAAAACATTTTTGCGTGACCAGAACATCCGCATCTATGTGTTTGAAGAAGGTTATCTGCGCCCTTACTGGATTACACTTGAGCAAGACGGTGTTAACGGCCACTCCGGACTCATGGAAAAACCATTAGATTTCTGGAAAGCCACTCCGGCACCCATTACAGACAGACCACAGGTAACAGGCAACACATTTGCGCAGCGGGCTATTTACGATATTAAATATCGTTTAGCAAATGCGGCCTTTAAACCACTCTACCCACACTACCGCACACACCGGCC
>CALHAO010000175.1 GCA_937931765.1 uncultured Thiotrichaceae bacterium | reverse complement strand
ACCGGTTGTCACGCCAGTGGCATAGCCGGGTAGCTAAGTTCGGACAGGATAACCGCTGAAAGCATCTAAGCGGGAAGCCCCTCCCAAGATGAGTATTCTCTGAGAGCTAGACTCTCCTAAAGGGCCGTTGAAGACGACGACGTTGATAGGCTCCATGTGAAAGTGCAGTAATGTATGAAGCTAAGGAGTACTAATTGCCCGTGAGGCTTGATTCTATAACCCTTAATGGTTTGGTTTGTTCCTGACATTAAGCGGTAACGATTCGAGAGAATGACTGTTTAATTGATTTAATGACTTAACCTTGTTTTACGTTCCGAATTAGGTCGGTAGTGCCTCAAGCAATTGAAGCACTGCCCATACCTTAACAAATTGTCTGGCATCCATAGAGTCATGGAACCACCTGATCCCATCCCGAACTCAGTCGTGAAACGTGGCATCGCCGATGGTAGTGTGGGGTTTCCCCATGTGAGAGTAGGTCAATGCCAGGCTTATATATAGCAGCATGTTATACGTAACATGCGTAGTATTAAAGCCCTGTTAGCTATCGCTGACAGGGCTTTTTTTATGACAGGTACCAAAGTTTTATCAAAGAGTACTTGTTCAGGCGGTGGCTTTTGTCCATAATGCCTCTCTTCAATGGTGGTCTGCGCTGGTTCTCCCGCGACGATATGCTGTAAATCCTGTCAGGCCCGGAAGGGAGCAGCAGTAGCGGCAGACTCGGGCGCCGGGATGTAGCTGGTGTAGACCGCCACCCTCTAAAAAAGTTATACCAAATTATATTATGTCTATATGAGTTATCAGGTACTCGCAAGAAAGTGGCGACCACAGAATTTCGAGCAGATGGTCGGACAACAACATGTCTTGCGGGCATTGTTGACCTCACTCAATGAAAATCGTCTGCACCATGCCTATTTGTTTACCGGCACACGAGGTGTGGGCAAGACAACCATAGCGCGTATTTTTGCGAAATCCCTGAACTGTGAAACAGGCATTAGTGCAATACCCTGCGGCACTTGTCGTAGTTGTATTGAGATTGCTGAAGGGCGTCATGTTGATCTGATCGAAGTAGATGCGGCATCGCGTACGAAAGTCGAAGATACCCGTGATCTACTGGATAATGTGCAATATGCACCAACTCATGGTCGCTTTAAGATCTACCTGATTGATGAAGTTCATATGCTTTCCAGTCATAGTTTTAATGCGCTGCTGAAAACATTAGAAGAGCCACCACCACACGTAAAATTCCTTTTTGCCACGACTGATCCGCAAAAATTACCTGTCACTATCTTATCCCGCTGCTTGCAATTTAGTCTCAAGCGGATGTCGGTCGATATGATTTCGACATATTTGGGCGAGGTACTGAAAGAAGAGGCGGTTGAATTTACTGACCCTGCATTACGTGTTATTGCACGGGCAGCAGACGGTTCAATGCGTGATGCTTTGAGCTTGACTGATCAGGCGATCGTCACTGGCGAAGGCAAAGTACAAGATCAGGCCGTACAAGACATGTTGGGCATGTTGCCGCACGAGCACCTATTTGCTTTGTTGAAAGCACTTCAAACCAATGATGCTGCAGAAGTTTTGTCAGTTATTGAAGGGATGGCGCAACTAACAACAGATTTCCTTCAAGCTGCTGATAGCTTGATTTCCATGTTGCACCAGTTAGCTATCACTCAAGTTGTCCCTCAGGATGGTCTGGATGCGGATTTGAAGCTATTGGCAGAACAGATTACCAGTGCTGATTTGCAGCTTTATTACCAAATGGCTTTATATGGCCGCAGAGATTTGCCGCTGAATCCAGATCCGCGTTCTGGTTTTGAAATGCTGCTATTACGCATGTTGGCTTTTCAGCTGGATAATCAGACTAAAGCACCACTGCAGAGCAGTGAGCTAAAAAAAAAACTTTAAATACTGAAGTTGCTGAACCTAAGCCTGCATTTGTCTCTTCACCTGTTAGCCCACCCGTTCTTAAGCCTGAATTACCTGTTGAAAGAGAAATTCAACCACCTGTCAGTCAGCTTGAACCACCAGCAATAACAGAAGAGAGTCCACCTGCGTTTTTAGCCGATAATAATGCCGACACTCCACAGCTTCCTGTTAGTGTAGAAGCCTCTGTCGTTGAAGAGACTATTCCGGCAGTTTTGCTGGAAGAAGATAGCAGTGCTGATAATGAATGGCATACATTACTACCAAGGTTAAAGTTGGGTGGCATGGCTAAGCAACTGGCAGAACATTGTTTGTTAAGGCAACTCACTGATGACAAAATGGTTTTGTTGCTGGAAACGAGTGGCGTAACGCTAAAAACTAGGCTGACAGAAGAGGCCCTGCAAGAGGCATTGAGTGAACATTTTGGGCACCTGCTGGTAGTTGAATACGAGGTGGTAGCGGATATTGCAGAAACACCAGCGCAGCGTCGTGTCAGGCATGGTGAAGAGTTGCAGCAGCAAGCAGAACAGTCGATAGAAGATGATCCGTTTGTACAGCAATTGCGGCAGGATTACGGTGGCATTGTTTTGCCTGCTTCTGTCAGGCCCAACAAGATTGGTGAGTAAAAATCATGTGCAGAAATTATATGCGACTGTATTAGTCGCTCTATTTATGGTGGACTTTATCAGTTAAATGTATCTGATGTGCTGCTTATAGTAGACTTTAAATAATTAATTATTGAAACGAGGAATACCCGATGTTGAAAGGTGGCTTAGGCAATATGATGAAACAAGCGCAGAAAATGCAGGAAGATATGCAGAAAGCGCAGGAAGAAATCGCCCTTATGGAAGTAACCGGCCAGTCTGGTGGTGGCTTAGTGAGCGTGACGATCATGGGGACACATGAATGTCGGCGTGTACAGCTTGATCCATCTTTGCTGGAAGATGATGACAAAGAAATGATTGAAGATCTGGTTGCTGCCGCATTTAACGATGCAGTGCAGCGTTTGGATGCCACGACTAAAGAGCGGATGTCAGGTGTGACTGCCGGGATGCAACTGCCTGGTGGCATGAAGATGCCGTTTTGATCCGTATACGTTGAGAAATATTGGATCATGAGTGAGTCCTCTCTGCTGAAAGAATTAGTCGATGCCCTGCGTTGTTTGCCGGGCGTTGGTGCACGTACTGCGCAACGTATGGCTTTCCATTTGTTGGAGCATGATCGTAGAGGTGGTGAGCATCTGGCGCAAACATTGGCTGATGCTATGCAAAAGGTGAAACATTGTCAGCGCTGCCGGACGTTGACCGAGCAGGATGTTTGTCGTTTGTGTGATAATCCGGGGCGTGACCCTGCTTTATTGTGTGTGGTTGAGCATCCATCTGATGTGGTGGCCATCGAGCAGGCAACGGGTTATCGTGGTTTCTATTTTGTGCTGGGCGGGCGCTTGTCGCCTCTGGATGGCATCGGGCCGGATGATATTGGCCTGGATGTATTGGAGCTGCGTCTGGATGAAGGTATAGTGCAGGAGCTGATTTTGGCGACTAATCCAACGGTAGAAGGTGAAGTTACTGCACACTATATCAGTGAGTTGGCAGCCAGACGTGATATGGCTACCAGCCGGATTGCGCACGGTGTGCCGGTAGGTAGTGAACTGGAATACGTGGATAGTGGTACGCTATCGCATGCGTTTGAGGGACGAAGGAAGTATTAATGAGTGATTGCCTGTTTTGTAAAATTCGTGATGGTGAAATCCCATCAACCATAGTTTATGAAGATGATGACGTTATCGCCTTTAATGACATTAGTCCAAAAACACAGCTGCACGTTTTGGTTGTGCCGCGTAAACACATCTCCACCATCAATGATATTGCAGAAACGGACACTGCGCTGATTGGGAAAATGTTTCTGGCTGCGAAGAAAATTGCCGCTAATGCCGGTTATAGTGACGGGTATAGGGTGCAGATGAATTGTGGTGAGAAAGGTGGACAGGTTGTGTTTCATATCCACCTACATGTTATGGCCGGAGCGCGTACTGCTGTTTAAGTTGTACAGCCAATTATTCGGTTACTCATCAAAATGCGGCCATGTTCACGGTCGCATTTTGATTGTCTCGTTAATATTAGTTGCCAGTTAACCGGTTTAGCTGAGCTTCAATAATATCCCCATACACGGCGTTATCATCACTGAAATAAACCATGCCAGATGCTAATTTACTGGCCAGAATGGCGTATTTCACTTTTTCCGGTAAGCGATTGAGTCGCTGGCTGAAGACCTCATTCTCACTCAATAGCACCGGCATGTGTTGTAACATCGCCTTCTGATAACGCTCGTCTTGAATCAGCTCAGGTTTAGACTGGAAAAAGTCGAACATCTTTGCATAATGGTTATTAATTTCGTAACTCAGTTGGTTAGAAATTTCTGTATAAGCTAAACTTTCACCGGCCTGTTTATGGCGCTGAATAATCAGATTTGCTTCCTGTTCTGCCATGCGGTTTAAAATGTCGATGACATCACTGACGTAGCGCTCCTTGTTACTGAGGAATTCATCTTCATCCAGCATCAGGTTGGCAATGATTTCATAAGAGGATGAAATAACACCGCACTTGTTGGCAGATGCATCACGCATAATAACAATGCCACGATCTTGCAGGGCTATCCTTGCTTCGGGAGTGATAAATGAGTTTGCGCCTTCAACAATAACATGTGCGCTGGGTTCGCCCTGCTCATTAAAGAACTGCTCTGCATTGTGTGCTGCGATGGTTTCTGGACGACCACCTGCCGGGATAAATAAGTCGGCTTCGACGGTAAATACCAGACTGTTGTAGGTCTTGTAGAACTCATCATTTGAAATCCATTGATCTTCCAGTCCGATCTCGGTTTTAATTTGTTTCTTGTACAGTGTTTTAATGCCTTCTTTGCGTTGTTGGTTACGATAGATGATGAAACCACCTACATGTAATGCCTCTGTATCATAAGCATCAAGATCACTTTGTAACACAACGCCTGACAGGGCATCTCTATCCAAACCATCTGGGTCAAAAATGGCACCACTCCCGTCGACGATCAATTTAACTTGTACTTTCGGGCAACGTTCGAGCAATAGGCGCATACCATTACCCGCCACATCGCCGTTCGGGCCGCCGGTAAATTTCACACTGAATTCATCCTTGTGCATGTCGATGCCCATAACTTCTTTCATGGTCACTTCTGCAAAACGAATGACACCAATGGAGGTCACACCGTAGTCTTTGTGATTGATACCCACCTTCTTACTGGACATAACCCCTGTGCCTAATACATAGCCACGCTGAGCAGCTTGCTGGGCAATCAGCTCAATCATGACATCATGCATATTTTCATCAGGGCCTAGCTCAATCGGCTCATCTTCACCGTAATAATCCACAACCATTGGGTCTTTGGCTTTGCCATTTTCTGTGATAAACAGATCAAGGAATGCGTGAATAAAGCCAAACTGAAGCTTGTACAAATATTGTAAAACAGCAGGGCGCTCTATATCCGGGCGGGTATTCAGGATAGCGACCATTTTTGAGCCACCCTCATAAATATCTTTATTTTTCAGGTGTTGGGTATGGGCCAGAACATAGTTTTCTTTGAAGATGGTATTGGCACTGTTCACATAGTCATCGTGGCCCTGTGTAATCAGAGTGCGCCAGCCACCACGGGCAATATCAGAGAAACCGATGTGATAGCCTGAACCACTGCGGCCTGAGAAGAAAGTGATCCTAAACGGGCGGTCTGCCGGTAAATCAGCCGTGAATTCGGCCTCAAGTTCATCAAGATAAGCCGGGTCGAGGCGGAAAGCTAAGGCATGCTTTTCATCAACAAAAAAGTTGGTTTTCAGACAGTTGCTAATGAAGCTGACCGCACATTTAAAAATGGTGCGACGGGTCTGATCAAGGAAACGCCGACCAGTATTGAAGTTGTCTGCCAATTCCGATACTTGTTTTAACAGATCATTGTAGGCGGTTTCACGATCTTCCAATCCTGGTTTGAAGCGGGCATAAAATAGTTGAACTAATTGTGTGCTGACATTGGGATGGTTATGGAAGGCGCGTTGAATATCTTCCGGGTCAAAGCGTTGTGGGTTGCTATGAGCGAGATTGGTGTGAACGAAGGTGATCATCGCTTTAACCAAACTGGCATCCGGGCCATTCATTACCCCGTTGGCAACCAGGTTATGGAAACTGTCTGATGATGAAGATAGTATTTGCGTATTGTAAAGCTCATGCTTCAGTTCGGTGAGGCGCTCAGAGTCATTTTGCAGTGAACTACTCGCCTGCGAGTTTACATAGAAAGTGGCTAGAAAATTAGGGTATATGCCATTACTCATGGTTAAAGTGTAAGAACGTCTGACCTTAATTTTTAAGCGTTTGAATACTTCCATGACCTGCAGCATGAAAAAATTGTGCTGCGGAGGATTACTGACCCCAAATAAAATACGTGTGTCCTCATCCGTATTCGTTGTTTCAATCGCGTTAATATCAAGATGGATGCCGCCATTTTCTTCAGTTTCCTGGTGTAGGTGCAGAATGCGGGCAATTCGTTCCGGATGCGATACCCGAACATAGGAAGGGTTGTTTATCCAGAGTAGTCTTAGGTATGACGTTAACTTATCCTTATTAAAGTCAGGTGCGATTTTATCCAGTTCAGCTTCAACCTGTGCGGTGATTTCAGGAGGCAAGTCATCACAATCATCATTTTCAATCAATGTTGCAATATCACTGTCAGATTTTCGGTTGTAATCAAAACGTAAAATTTCCAGATAGTGCTGGCTTTCCGGTAAACATTGAAAGGAGGTATTTATCTCTGAGTAGGAGAGGTTGTCACGTCGTTTGATAACGCTGAGTGTTTCGTATAAAGAACCCGCGCCACTGGCTTGTGCTAGTAGTAAACGCTCGTCGCTGTCTGTTAAACGTAGGTAAGGTAGTCGGTGAATCCGGTTAAGGGCGCTGGCTAAAACGGCTAGTGATTCGGTTTCGTCCTGATTAAAATTGAAGAAAAACGGGTGCATTGCTGCTTGTAGCCATTCAAGATTGCTATCTACTTTGGACTCATGTCCCTGAATGGTTGCTTTAACTTCATTAAGAACGGTGGTGATTTGACTATCTTCCATAGCGATTCTCCTTTGAGGATATGATTTTTTTTAGATGTATATAGCTAGTTGTATCACTTTGTGTCAGTAATGCATAGATACGCATGAGAAATGAATATGGATACGGTGATTCAGGGCTAAACCAAAAATTCTGTGGCCTGGTTTTGTATGATGCATTATGGGCGATGATAATGCTGGGGACTGATGCAGATAGTGATTTGTAAAAGGATAGATATTCATGTCGCCGACGGGATGTTTACCCCGCCGGAACAGTTTAGCTGTGTTTTGAGCTGATTATTAAACGCCTGGACATTTCTTGCCAGTAGCTTCTTTCTTCATTTGCTCGACTGCTTTGAACAAGCGTTGAGCTTGGTCATTTTTGCCCTCTTTTGAGCG
>CALHAO010000174.1 GCA_937931765.1 uncultured Thiotrichaceae bacterium | reverse complement strand
AATATAAAATCCGAGCTTTCATCTGCCGTGGGTATAGCGTTAAAGTTCATCAGAAAGCTTACCCTGAACCTGGATTGTACAGTTTGTAATGTGCAAAAACGTTAACAAATGTATTGCCGTCTAACGGTGTTGGTCGTCCATGACTTAATCTGGCACCCTCATACATTAACATTTCCCCAGGCTTCAGTATCACCTCGTGTGAACGATAATGATGGTCTTCAATATAAAGCGGCCAGTCCTCGTTAACTTGCTGGTCAATGTTGAGGATTGCACTGGCAATGTGTGTCTCTAATCTGTCCCGGTGCACTTTTAAGGAGCTGCCATCAAGGTAGTTCCGGATACCATAAACAAAGGTTGGTTCAAGATAAGTGCCTACCCATGCTTCCATGATGGGTTGTAGTAACGTATGTACTTTTTGTTTATGAGTTTGATCCAACATAACAAGCTGGCTTGGAGCACTCTGCTCGTTATGTATAGCATTGATAAAGCCTGGTACTGATTCATCCTGAGCTGATTGTTTGTGTTGTTGGTAATAGTCTCTCAGTAACTGGAATAATGCTGCTGGCATTTCCCTCTTAATAAAGCCG
Source organism: uncultured Thiotrichaceae bacterium (assembly GCA_937931765.1). Lineage (GTDB taxonomy): Bacteria > Pseudomonadota > Gammaproteobacteria > Thiotrichales > Thiotrichaceae > Thiolinea. The sequence goes on along the minus strand of CALHAO010000174.1, from coordinate 2,348 downwards.
GTACGGGTAAGAGGAAGGATGTATTCATTGGCCTCTTTCTGATAGTGGATCTCTTTATCTTTACTTCTAAACCATTTAGTAATAATCGCTTTATAGCCCTGAATCACTGGCTGAGCATGGTGTAATGTTGCCGGGTTAGGCTCACCAGACTCAGTTAAACTGTTCCAAATAAGAGCAGTACCAGTAACAGGCTGAAAAGCCACGTCCAGTTCTGGAAAGTGAGTTTGCCCTCCTTCCTGCACGGTATTCAGGTAAACCATGACAGTCCAGGTTCGTTGCCCTTTTTCCATAGTATGTTCCTGATATTCTTTTGTGCCGGGTTCAAAATAATCAGTATGGGCTTTAAATTCCTGACCTACCTCGTACCATTGGCCTTGGATGGTTTCAGATTCCTCTGGTGTGATACCCATCAGGCGGCAGATTCTCTTATCAATGTCGCTAATTAACGTGTCATCTATCAACCCAAGATCACAGGTGCTACTGGTACGAAAATCTGCGTAAGTACCTGCATCATTAGTAGTGGTTGATTTTCTTAAGTTGTTACGGATATGGTTGGTCAGATGTATACACTCAGCCTCAGATAAAAATTTATCAATGGAATAAACCTCCGCTTCTTCAAAATCCAGCTTTACACCCGTTGGAATCATTAGCCCCGTATTTCGTGGAGATTGTTTTGCTTCTATTACGGGTACATGGTTGTCTTTGACTATCTTTGTTTTCGATGAGCCTGCGGTGGCAGTTTCGGATAAAACAGTGTTATCGCGACTGGCTTCAGCTATTTTTTGGAGAGCTTCATTCGGATCAAAATTATGCTTAACGAGAATAGCGTGAATCCCTGTGATATCACAGCCACGGCTAACATTCAGCCTTACCCATTCAAGCCAGCCCTCATCAAATTGCTGTTTATTCATCGTTATTTCCTCAATAGTTAGGCATATTATTGCACCACTATGTTGTTGGGGTGTAAGAAATCGTCACTTCGGCTCAAACTTAGGCGGTCTTGGAAAACGCGAAGCAATATCATGTCGTGTCAGATCCATGTGACTACGGGTGTATTGTTCAGATGGGTCATTCGGCGGATTGTAGTCCCAGTTTTCATACTTACCAATCCGTAATGCAGCATGCAATATGCGGCGACGATGCTGGGATTTAATGATCTCCTGCCGCAATGTCTCAGCATCCCAGTGTTTCCCCGCTTCCTCTCTGAAATCCGCCAGTAAAGCCTGTTCACGATCGTTGGCTGAATCATTAGCTAGGTTATTCAGTTCATTCGGGTCGGACTGTAAGTCAAATAACTGATCAGGGTCGGTCATGCAGGAAATAAACTTGTACTGTCCGCGCCGGATCATCAACATCGGCGCACCGGTGCCTTCGCCCAGAAATTCACTAACACAGGCATTTGGATCATTGCTGCTATCACCTTTGCACAAAGGCAGCAGAGATCGTCCGCTCAATGGGTCAAGTGCTTCCGGTATGTCCACACCGGTAGATTCGTGGGCGAGATCAAGCAGGGTAGGCAGCACATCCACCTGTGCGACCGGCTGTTCCACAGTGCGGGCTGCGAAGTGTCCGGGCTGATGCACAATCATCGGAATCCGGCATGACCATTCGCGGAAGCTCATTTTGTACCACAGGCCGAATTCACCCAACATATCACCGTGATCTGAGGTGAATATAATCGTGGTGTTGTCGCTCATACCGCACTCGTCCAGTGTTTCACGCAGCTTGCCTATCCAGTCGTCGATGTAGCTGATATTGGCGTAATAAGCACGGCGGGCATTGATGATTTCCTCATCGCTGACATCCACGGCATCCAGCGCAATAACTTTTTCCAGCCGTAGGTTGTGTGGGTCATTATCATCGTGGGCAGGGCGGGGAACGGAAGGCATAGCAATGTCCACATCCTCGTATAAATCCCAGTATTTTTTGCGACAGGCGTAGGGGTCATGCGGATGGATAAAACTGGTGACCAGACACATCGGGCGCTCGTCTTCGGTGCGGGCGTGGTCATAAATAGCTTGCACGGATTTTGCGCCGACTTCATCGTCATAGGTCAGCTGATTGGTGATCGATGCGACACCGGCTTGTTTGACGCTGGACATATTGTGATACCAAAGATCAATGCGTTCATCCGGATTCGTCCAGTCTGGCATCCAGCCAAAATCAGCGGGATAAACATCGGTGGTCAGGCGTTCTTCAAAACCATGCAACTGATCCGGCCCTACGAAGTGCATCTTACCAGCCAGGCAGGTGCGATAACCCATCATGCGTAGGTAATGCGCGAAGGTCGGCATGGTGGAGGGCATGTAAGCTGCGTTGTCGTAGCCACCGCATTGCGACACATTCTG
>CALHAO010000173.1 GCA_937931765.1 uncultured Thiotrichaceae bacterium | reverse complement strand
GCGATGCGATTAATGCCTCTATTACACTCACGCATAGCCAGAGTGGTGAAACACTGGCGATTATGGATGGTAATTGGATTACCGGTGTTCGTACCGCTGCGGCCAGTGTATTGGCGGCGCGTTATCTTGCTAAGAAAGATTCAGCAGTGGTGGCATTTATTGGTTGTGGTGTGCAGGCGCATAGTCACCTGAAGATGTTGGCTGACTTATACCCGCTCAAGAAGATTCATGCGTTGGGCAAGGGAGCGAAGAATCGTGACCTGCTGTGTGATGCTGCGCGGGAAATGGGTTTTGAAGCCGTTGCCAGTGAGAATGCGCAACAAGCTGTGGAATCCGCTGATATTGTGGTGTCTTCGATTCCGCTGACCTCACAAGTGGAACCGTTCATTGATGCCTCCTGGTTAAAGCTGGGGGTGTTTATTGCTTCAACAGATTCAGGTTTGCCGTGGAAAAAGGATAGTTTAAATGTGTTTGACCGTTTGGTGATTGATGACTTGAAGCAGGAAGCGGCTATGCCGGTGCCAATGATGGCTATGGATTTGATTGATGGTGATTTGACTGGACTGGTAGAAGGCAAGATTGCCGCAAGGCAGGGTGATGAGGAGCGTACTGCGTTTGTTTTCCGCGCGGTGGCGTTAGGGGATTTGGCACTGGCTACGCTGGTTTATCAGAAAGTGAAGCGGTAAGCTATACCCGAAAAAAATCGGCCAACAAAAATTTGCTGGCCGATGTTAACGAACGATGGGTCGGATTATCCCAGTTTAAAAATGCAGAGATACATCCGTATGGTGTGACATACAGGCCGCAACTTCCTTAGCCTGTGAATCAGTCAAACGCTTCTGCATCCTGATACCCAGGTTACCGGAAATCGCCTCATCATAAGCTTGTAGCTCCGGCAATAACTTACCCATCGCTTCACCACGCCATTTAATATCAGCTATCAGATTATCACTGGCTTGATTAAACAGCTCCATAGCTTTCGCACGACCTTCCGGTGAATCATCCTTCTTTAAGGCGCGGCGTGCTTTAGATAATGCGGATTTAATAGTACTGGCTCCGGCAATATCACCTAACTGACTTTCAACCAATTTGATGGTATTCATTGCTTCTTCAGCAGGCTTGTCTTTAATCACAGCCTCCAGCGCCATCACATCAGTTTCAGTTGCTTTTAACGCATCAGCACTTTGAATCGTATCGCGTATCTCAGCGAACTGTTCATAAGCACCATCTGTGGCGCTGAAATAAGTGCGCTGCGCTTTGGCGATTGAAATGGTGTGTTCCTTGAACTGTTTGCGCAATGCCTCCCAGCCGTCAGGAATACTGGCTTCCAATTCAGCCTTAGCCGTTTCCGTTTCACTGATCAGATTAGTGAAGTGATCCTTATCCGCGTCTGTGCTGGTATTGTCGAAGTTCAGTTCCTGAATACCAAGCTTGTAATCTTCGATTCGTGCATCCATCACACCCATTTCACGTTGGGTTGTGCGTACCTGACGGTGTACCGGCGTGTATTCGGCTTCGAACTCAGCCAATTTGGCACGTTCTGTTTGAATCGCAGCAAATAACTCAAAGCCTTTCAGGTTATCGCCGACACTGGTTTTGAAGTCCTTCTGCAATGCTTCTGGCATCAGGCTGACGTCCAAGCCCTGAGCTTTGTCCAGTGCGGAACGAATATCATCTTCATTATCAGCCAGCTCTTCACCAATATAACCTTCCAGACAGACCTGTAACTTAGGATTTATAGGCGGCGGTGCTGTTTCAGATAATAAGTGGGTACGATTCGGCAGGTAATTCACCAGACTCGGGAAATAACCGGCGATACCCAACGCGAGTAACTGCAAGCAAATAAAGGCCACAGCGCCTTTGTAGATATCCAGTGTTTTGACGATCTTGTCGGCGACCCCTCGTAGGTAGAAGAGGGCGAAACCAAATGGCGGTGTCAGGAACGAGGTCTGGATATTCAGGCCAATCATGACGCCTAACCAAACCGCCGTGATATTAGCTTCCGGATTCATCAGCAGGATCGGTGCAACAATTGGCACTACGACCACCGCGATTTCAATGAAATCAAGGAAGAAACCCAGCAGGAAGATAACCAGCATGACCACTAAGAATTGTGTCCAGAATCCGCCCGGTAAACCAGTCAGGTAATGTTTAACCAGCTCCTCACCACCAAAGGCACGGAAGGCCGAAGTCAGCATCGCCGCACCAATCAGGATAATGAAGACCATTGAAGTGGTTTTGGCGGTTTCGATCATGACTTCATGCAAGGTGTTTTCAACCTTCATCGTACGCCACGCACTCCAAACCACAGAGAACATCAGCAGTCCGACAGCCGCCGCCGCGATCAGAATAGCGGTGTATTCCTCCGGCGTATCGATACTACGGATATTCAGGTCATTGCCGGACTTCACAAACGCGATAATGCCGATGGCGACCAGTGCGAATATGGCCGGAATATACTTGCCCCATTTACCGCTGTGTAATCGGTAACCTGCCATAATCATGGCACCGATAGCGCCGATGGCACCGGCTTGGTTAACGGTGGCGATGCCGGTAATGATTGAGCCTAATACCACAAAAATCAGTGTTAACGGTGGTACCAGCGCCAGAAAAACATTACGGGCAAATGCTGCGTCATATTCACCATCATAGGGTACAGGTGGAGCCATTGATGGTTTGATCCACGCGACAATCAGAATGTACAACATGTAGATACCGACCAGAATAATGCCGGGAATCAATGCGCCCATGAACATATCACCGGCGCTGGCTGATACCACCTCAAATTGTGATGGCATGGAATATTCGCCGGTAGTCGCACGGTAGAGTTCTTTACGGGCGGTGTTAGCCTGATCAGATGCGCTGGATAACTGGTCAGCGAGGATAATCAGTACGATCGAGGGCGGTATAATCTGCCCCAAAGTTCCAGAGGCACAAATAGTACCGGTGGCTAATGATTTGGAGTAATTGTTGCGTAACATCGCGGGCAGGGAAATTAAGCCCATCGCGATTACAGTTGCGCCAACAATACCAGTAGTGGCGGCCAGTAAAGCACCCACAAATACCACTGAGATACCCAGGCCACCTGGCAGTGGGCCAAATAATTGCGCCATTGCGACCAGCAGGTCTTCTGCAATCTTCGAGCGTTGTAACATAATGCCCATGAAGATAAATAGCGGAATGGCGATCAGTGTGTCGCGTTCGACCACCCAATACAGACTACGGAAGTTGGTAACACCGGCGCTCAGCCATTGCACGGGGCCGTCTTCAGCGAAATAAGCCGAGGTATCCCCCTCAAAGATATAACCACTGAGTGAGGCTAATGCAATCGCAATAATGGCGGAGCCGGGCAGGGCGAAGGCCACCGGATAACCTGAGGTTAACGCCCAGATCATTAGAAATAACAGTATTCCCAGAAAGACTAATTCCATTACGCAGCCCCCTGTATCACGACTTCATCCATATCATCATCTTCATTCTTTGCTTCTATTTCCCTGGTCAGTATGGCGACACTATTAAGGAAATAACTAATAAACTGGATAGCCATTGTCACAGCAAACACCAATAGGAAAGCTGCCATCAGGTACTTCACGTACATACCGTAGCCACTTTGAGAAATTTCAAAATTAATGATTGGTGCGATCAGGCTGCCTTGTTTATTGCCCATACCCAGTAATAAAATTGTCCAGCAGAAAGGCAGACCCAGAATCATCGAGCCAATCGCATTCACCCATGCTTTAGCGCGGCCACTCATGCCAGCGTACAATACATCAACCCGCACATGGCCACCTTCGACTAAGGTGTAGGCGCTGCTGAACAGGAACAGGGCGGCGTACCAGAAGCGTACTAAATCACCCATAAATGCTTGCTCATACGAGAAAATAAAGCGTGATAATACAATACCAAATTCAGCCAGCACCACCAGAAAAGCCAGCCACATAAAGCCCAATGAGCGGGTGAAAAAAGCGATGACGACGGACAGTAATATCAGCGGATAGTGAATATAAACGCCGCGTGAGTGCGCCTGATCCATGATGGCGGTCCATTTTTCACCGACTATGGACAGTAACACGCCCTCGACACGTAACAGGGAGATAGCCGCATCCGCGATCCCGACCAGAAAGACTGACCAGAAAGCAGCACGAACGATAAAATAAGCCATGCGGGTATAAGTTTCCGCGTCATCATTCATGCTGGTGTCTGGTGTCTTGCGGATGTGTCGCACAATCAGTACAGCGGCTAGCAGGTATAAAAACCATAAACATATCCCTTGTAACAGGGAAGTAGTACTCATCTCGCTGCCTTCACCAAACCAGGCGAAAACACCCGTGAGGTCAGGCCAATCCAGCCAGAATGCCAGATAACGATTAAGAAGAAATAGTAGAATAGTCGCGACCATAAAGGCCGAAATAATACGGAAAAATTGCCTTGATCCGGTCATGAGAACCGCCGTTTTATGGTGGGTGTTGAAGGTAATGGATAGTCGGTATTCAGGCGCTTATCGAAGTAAGCGCCTGAATTTATTGCTTTATAAGCCTAATACACGGTTACGCTGTGCAACATAAGCCTGATCAGAGATCTTGGCCCAGCCACCGATATTCTTACGTGCTGCAACAAAGCTCTCATGAATTTCTTTGGCCAGAGGGCTGTGCTTAACCACATCAGCAAATACTTCTTCAGAAGCTTCACCAAATGCATCATAAACATCGTCATTGAACTCACGCAGTTCAACACCATTGTCATTAATCAGCTGAGCTAGTGCTTCACCGTTCTTAGCGTTGTATTCAGCCATCATCACGTCATTTTCCATCGACGCTGCTGCTTCAACGATTAACTTGTCAGCATCCGATAACGCGTCCCACCACTTCTTGTTCATGCCGATGGCCAGCATAGCGCCTGGCTCGTGCATGCCTGGGTAGTAGTAGTACTTAGCCGCTTCAAAGAACTTCATGATTTGGTCATTCCACGGGCCAACCCACTCAGTTGCGTCAATAGCACCAGATACCAGGTTTTCATAAATCTGGCCACCTGGCAATGAAACAGGCGATGCACCCAGCTTAGCTAGTACGTCACCACCTAAACCAGGCATACGCATTTTCAGACCTTTGAAAGCATCAGCGGAGTCAATTTCTTTACGGAACCAACCACCCATCTGTACACCCGTGTTACCACACATCAGGCCTTTAACACCGAACTCAGCGCCCAGCTTGTCCCACAATTCCTGGCCGCCGCCAAAGCGAATCCATGCGTTCATTTCGGTGTAAGTCAGGCCGAATGGTACTGATGTGAAATAAGCGAAACCCGGATGCTTGCCTTTCCAGTAATACTCAGCGCCATGATAAATCTGTGCATTACCGGAAGCTACTTCGTCAAATGAGTCAAATGGCTTAACCCGCTCACCGCCTGCGTAATACTTAACCGCCATGCGTCCACCGGTCATTGCCGTTAGGCGCTCAGCAAAACGTTGTGCACCGGTTCCCAGACCCGGAAAGTCTTTAGGCCAGGTAGAAACCATAGTGATTTCCATCTTTTCGCCTTCCGCTGCTATCGCCGGAGTAATACCCGCTGCTGCGGCTACTGCACCAAGGCCTGCGCCTTTTAATAGATCACGTCTGTTCATGAATCCTCCATTTATAAGAATTTAATGTTGTATCGAATTTGAGTATAACCCGTTTGGTAGGACAGTCCCCGATATTCCTCTACCTCATCCATAATCTGTCCCAGAGTTGGGGATGATTATTGCTTAGTGGTGGACAAAAGTAAAATTATGCTGGTATTTCAGTTGATGGCTAATGGCTAAGATCAGATCAGCGCAGATTGTTCAGGAGTCCGGTATACTAAAGGATATGATTTCAGCGTCCTGTTATCAGGTTGAGCGCATATCGGTAAGGATGATTTTATGACACGTAAACCGCAAAAAATGGTAGGTAATCATGATCAAATTTCCCTATGGCAATAGTGATTTCCACTCTCTGCGTACAGAGGGTTACTTGTACCTTGACCGCACTCAACATATTCCTGCGTTAGAAGCGGCAGGTAAGCAGCTTATTTTTTTACGGCCCCGACGTTTCGGGAAGTCATTGCTGTTGTCTACACTGGAGAACTATTACGATCTTAAGCGTGCTGATGACTTTGACACAATGTTTGGTGATTTGAATATTGGTCAGAATCCTAGTCCTGAAAAAAATCAATACATGGTTTTACGCTGGGATTTTTCCAAGGTATCTGCTCAAGGTGATACTGCTACCATCAGACGCAACTTGTTTGATCATATCAATCAAACGATTGCCGGATTTCAGGACGATTACCA
>CALHAO010000172.1 GCA_937931765.1 uncultured Thiotrichaceae bacterium | reverse complement strand
AGCGGTATTTCTTCAAAAGGTAGAAATTCTAACAGGTAGTCTGCCAGTTCTTTACCTAATGGCCCGGCTGCAACCTCTGGTTTTTCCAATAAACGTCGGGCATTGCCTGCTGTTGGCTCTGCCCACCATGCCCGCCGTCCGACCTCGTGGCTGACATCGGCTGAATGCACCACGGCGACCACGGCTTCCGGTTCACCCAGTAACAGCATTTGTTCCAAGTTATTGTGGGTATGCCCCATGCGTGTCCAGCGTTTAAGGAATATGGGATAGCCACCGGGTGAGCCGGTGATTTTAGTAGAGAGTAACTCACGCACCCAGCGCAGGTATTGTTCATCCCTGGTCGTTGGGTGCAGCGGTACTCTGGCCTCACCTTTTTCAGTCAGGGCGTGTACAGTCATCGTGCCTTCATTAATACGTATAGCCTGTAGCGGCTGCGCCAGTAATACATTCAGGCGCAGCTTATCTTCATTGGACAGTTGCATGGTCAGAATAGCCCCGTCGTTATTCGCAGTTATCCCACCAACATTTACGCTGGCTTTCCTGAAATTTCATGCTGCCATCATACTTAGGCGCATCGCTGCGTTTTTGTCCCATGTGCTCTTTGATACCGAAGCTGCCAAAGTTGTGGTAGGTCTGGGGCAGCGTATACAACGCAAATAATTTGCCGCCATTAGCCTTCCAGCCATCGAGTAATTGAATGTAGCGTCCGGCCATACGTGAATCCCGGTTAGCTGCCCTGAACAAATCCAGCAATTTAAGTTTACGGGCTGTGTCTAAGCTACCATCCCCCCAGACCACAGTGAGGTGCTGACCACCTTCATAGGCATACAAATCAACATCATAATCCTTGGCGGCTTCAGCTTGTAACCTGATGTGCTCAATGGTTTTTTCCAGGCCATAAGGGTTGTTCGGATCATCCAGAATTTCAAAAATATCATCAACTGAAGTGACATCTTTCAGTAATTTAGGTACCAGTTCTTCGTCTTTACATTGAGTACCCGCCCGATCCCAGCAGCCAAAGAAATAAGGCCCGCTGGCAATGGCATCAATCGACTGATACGCGCCTTTGTGTTTGAGCATATTGCGTGAGGCAAAGCTGCCACCGTTATGCTGGGTGTTGATAATCCTGAGCAGACGGTCAGTGCCACCCCATACCTCCTGCCAGATATTGAAAATTTCTACTGAGCGTTCGGTGTAGTACAACAGGCCTGTCCAGTAATCGTTACTACCTTCTACCCCTTTCCTTTTACCCATCTCAATGGTGTAAGGGTTAGCCCAGAATGGCCCGTTCCACGGTTCATTGCTGTATTCAATATGTGCTTTCAGCTTTGAATCCAGATTATTTCTGACATAGGTTGCATATTTTTTGACGTAATCATCGGTCGCATTGTGTGGAATATTAAACCAGGGGGCACGCTGTAACTGGTTTGCCAGCGCTACCGCCACTTCCAATGGCACACCACGGCCTGCGCGTTCTGCCAAATCAGTACGGAAAGAGCCACCCCACATAGCGTCACCCATTTTAGCTCGTTGATCCCAGGTAAATTCCTGCAGGATGCATTCAAAGTATTCTTCGTCTTTAAACTCATAACAAGGGTTACGTGGGCTGGCCTTCATGAAATTCATCATGCGAATGGTTTTGAAATCTTTCAGAAAGCGCATGAATTCCGGGTTAAATACAATGGCATTAGCATCCTGCTCATAAGTCTCTACGAAGTTGCGGTAATCACCTGTCGGGCATTCGTTAGCGTTTTCAACACGAATAAATGGATTACCTTCGCAGATGCCACCCGGCATGATAATGCGCAGATTACGGATATGATTGTCTTCGACGACACTCTTGATGAACACCCGCAGCCCAGCTCCGGCACGGTTTTTAAGTAAATCCGGCGTTACTTCCAGAATGTCGCGGCCTGGACTGCTGTCGGCTACTACTTTTTTACCGATGCCATCATACTGAATAACCCCACTGCCTTCATAAAGCACGGTGTATTTTCCTGTGGGCAAGGTGCCAAAAGGCACACCGCGCAACATAAAGGCGAGTGCGTAGGTGGGGATTTTAAAAATGTCGTTTTTTTCTTCAGCACAACTATCCGGGATTTTCTTTGGCCAGCCCTGAGCATCGTATTCAATGTCAGTACAGGAATATTCTGGAAATGGTCGTGCAATGCGGAATAAATCGGTAAAAGGAATTGGCTGACCACCCACGTCATCCGCTTCCGGTTGCGGTTCTTCGAGATTTATGCCCAATGAGGGAGAAAACACCGCAGCTGTTTGGCGTCCCTCTTTGAGTAATTTTTTGCTCAGTGCCAGCTCATAGTCATCAATGGAAGACTCGGGATCTATCGGGAAGCTGGCAATGCCATTATAAATAGTAATACCATTATCATAATTCTCATCCGCATCGACACTGAGTAAAGTGCGCTGTATATTGCGCCTGACTTTGTACTTGCAGCTGATGGGGGTGTCTGAGTTTTTGCAATAGCTATCAGCAAGATCGGAAATACCAACGGTTGCTTTGGCGGCTATCGGGCCGAATTGTTTGCCAAGCAGGGTGAAGGTAACACTTTCTGCACCGAGGTACTCAAAGCCGCCCTCTGTATTGGTGTTGCCACTTTTTGCTGCGACAGTCGGGGCTGTAACAAACGGGACATTACGTACAGGAAGTGCTTTATTATCCGTGGCTGAGTTGTAGACGACCAGCCGACCTTTTTCAGGATTAGGTTCCGGGGTGCCGCCGCTATCACCACCACCGTCGTCCCCATTGTTTCCGCCACATGCCTGTAACAGTAGTATTGCGAATAAAGTAAGCCCATGAGTTAAGCGCATTGTCGACCTCTGGTAGAATTGATTTATTTTGGGTAATTTTAGCAATTACCTTTTAGTACAACATCCAAGTGTACTGATAACAACTGAGTTTAAAGCCGGTATAGTCAAGCAGGTATGAAAAAATGTCATAAAATAGACAACTACCTTTTTCATAACGGATTATTGCCAATAAAATGTATTTGGCCGCTTGCTTAAAGCCGTGTTTGTTAGATTAACATTTTTCAGCAGTACGTACTTAATTAAAGTACTGCTTAGGTTTAGAGAGGTAGTAATTTTGATGGGAGCAAGAAACAAATGGATGCTGGTCATGTTCAGTCTGGTGTTTTCAGGCTGTAGTGTACTGCCTCAGGCTAATGCAGATAACACCGTGCAACCATCGGTGAGTCATATCATGAGTTTTAATGTGAATCATGAAATACAAGCCGAGGTGACACTGGAAGAAACACGTATTATGGTGCAGACAAATAGTTTCCAGCCAGTGCAGGTAAGTTCAGTCAACCTACCGCTGCTACGTAAGTGGAACCGTATTTACTTTAAAATTAGTGACTATGACTGGGATGGTATGAATGATCTGGCTATTTTGCAAAGTGTTGGCAGGGTGGGCACTCAGCGCTGTTATGCTATCCATCGCTACAATCCGGTGACCGGTATGTTCCGGCAGAAAAAGAGTTTTGACCGTTGTGGCATATAACGTTTGGGCAGTGCCGCATAATCACTTTCCATTGAGAGGCGGAATTGAGTAAGTGCCTGTGGTGTGAGCGACCAGTTTGTCTTCAGACTCAGAGTGTATGGACACTTCCATTACTGCCAGTCGTTTACCCAACTTAATAATACGTCCTTCTGCTATCAGATCACTTTCACGTGGCTTGCGCAGGAAGTTAATATTCAGATTGGTTGTCACGGCTAACTTGACCGGGCCTAGCAGGCTAAGTACTACCCCATACATACAGGCATCAGCCAGCAACATCATATGCGGGCCGGAGATAGTGCCGCCGGGACGCACCGAATCCTGATGGTAAGGTAAACGCATGATGACTTTTCCTGCCTGCATATTGTCCATGGCGATATTCAGTGATGCAGCCCAGGGCAGTTCAGCAATAATAATCTGATTAAATTCATCAGCACTGATTTTGGATGGAGTCTCTGTTGTCATAGTCGTCAGGGGGTGTTTAGGTTAACATCAGTTTAGAAGGTTTTAATATTGGAGGATGTTAATGACTAAAGCAATCAAAATGACGCGGAGTATTTCCGTGGCAGCACTGGATGCTGTACGTAAGCCGCTGGCCAAAGCGAAGGGGATGCCGAATGCGGCTTATGATGACCCTGCCTTATTTGAAATTGAACGTGATCATGTATTGGGCAAGACCTGGGCCGGTTTGGCTTTTGCCAGTGAGTTACCGAAAAAGGGCTTTGCTAAACCGGTTGATTTTATGGGCTTGCCATTGGTGATTATGCGTACCCGCAATAATGCGCTGAAAGTCTTCCATAATGTCTGCAGCCACCGGGGCATGATTCTTAT
>CALHAO010000171.1 GCA_937931765.1 uncultured Thiotrichaceae bacterium | reverse complement strand
TTTACTACCAATTTGATACGTACACTATCCAGAGATTGTTCAGGTAAACCATCTTCCAGTTGCATTATCAACCCAGCCTCGGGGAAGTGCTCATTCACTACATTGGTCGCAATATCATTTAATGAAGTATCTGATTTGTTCAGTATCTGGTGCCGCCCACTTAAGCGTTCGGCCTCCAATAATTCACTAATCATCGCTTCCATTTCATTCAGGTCGCGATGAATGTTTTTTTGTGCAGACGACTCTTCCAATAAGGCCAGGGATACCTTGGCGCGGGTAAGTGGGCTACGTAGTTCATGGCTAATCGCCAGCAGTAACTCGCGTTTACTTTCCAGCATGTGCTCAATATCATCCGCCATGTGGTTAATGCTGATAGCCAGTTCGCCTAGCTCATCTTTGCGGGCCGGTAAAATGCGTTGTGATAAATCACCGGCACCAATGGCCTGCACGCCTTGGCGGATAGTCTGGATTGGTCTGAATAACCGACGGATCAGGAAGTAAAGCGCCGTGAGTAGTGTTAATAGAACCACCAGCCCGAACAGGAAGCCACCTCTGCGGTGATCGGGTCTTTGCCAGCCTTTTGCCCAGATGAAAACTGTTTTATTGTCGACCTGGTAGCGGAGCGCGACACCTTCACGTTCAAAATTATAAGCAATTTGTATGCCCTGCGTGCTGGTAAAGTTTTGTTCAAAAGGTTCCTGGGTGATCCAGTCGGGTAGTTGATTACTTTGCCAGTTTTGTTTGTCTGATGTGATGGCGACTTCAAGCGGTAAACGGTTGGCGAGCGCCTGTGTGCGTTTACTATCAGGCGGGTTGCCAATATCCCATTGAATATATTCTGCGTACTGTTGCAGGTGGGGCCTGACCTGATTTTTTATATGATGCCCGATCGCAGCGCCCAGCATAATATGGAACAGCGCACTGATGAGAAGACCTGCAACAATGAAAATTAATAACAGACGTAGTGACAGGGAGTGCCGAATTTTTTGGAGTAGTTTCATAATGCGCAGTCCCTCTATTGTTCAGTGTTGCTCAGGCTTCGGCAGCGAGAAAACGGTAACCGCTGCCCCATACGGTTTGGATGCAGTTAAGGGGTTTTAGTTTTTGCCGCAAACGGCTCACTAGAATATCCACAGAGCGCGTATAAAGGTCTGCATTGATACCACGTAATGCATTTAGAATATCATCGCGGCTGAATGCTTTCTCAGTTTCACTGGCAAACATCAGCAAGAGTTCGTATTCACTACTGGTGAGTTCGATGTCCTTGTTATCCAAAGTCACTTTGCGGCGTTGTTGGTCGATTTGCAGGTGGGTGAAGCTAAGCGAGTCAGCATTGCTGGCAGTCTGATTGGTGGTGGGCTGACTACGGCGCAGAATATTATGAATCCGTGCGACCAATTCGCGGGGTTCAAACGGTTTGGCGAGATAATCGTCTGCACCCAATTCCAGCCCGATGACACGATCCATCACATCACCACGGGCTGTCAGCATGAGTACCGGCATGTTTTGTAAATTAGTATCCCGGCGAATCCGCCGACACACTTCAAAGCCATCCATCTCCGGTAACATTACATCCAGAATGGTAAGATCTACATCACCTTTTTGCAGGCGATGCAGACCTTGTTCCGGATGTATCTCACTAATTAAGTTCAGATCATAGCGGGCAAAATATTCCTGTAACGGTTCTGCCAGTTGTTCATCGTCATCAATCAGTAAGATAGTGTGCATGGGGCTTTTACTTGTCCTGTTCCATATGTCTGCCACGATGGTGGCCTCTGTGTCCCATTTTGTCCATCATTTCGATTAATTCAGCACGTTGTTCTGTGCTCAGGGTGTCAGTGAAAGCGGCAATTTTGCTGATCATTTCTGGTGCATTACTGCGCATTTTCTGCATTTTTTCATCCATCATGCTGATGATTTGCTGCTGATCCAATACTGGCTGGGATAACATTTTTTTGATTTCAGCTTTGTGGTCTTCTTTTTCATGCTCGGCGTGTTTGGTTTTTACGTATTCCTGGATGGATTTCAGTTGATTGACTTGTGAGTCATTTAATTCCAATTGCTTGTCCAGTTTATAGATCATGAATTCACCCATCATGCCGTGGCTGCCACCATAATGTTTGGCCATGGCAAAACCGGAGATACCAACAACTGCGATAACTGTTGCTACTGAACCGAGAACAATTTTTGTTACTTTTTTCATGAGAGTTAATCCTTGTTAGTGAATGGCTTAATGTCGTTTGACATGGGTGCATTATGGCGGGCGTGCCTGTAACAAGGATTACGAAGGTGTAACAGTTTGTAACAAATTTGGTGGGGGCGTTAGTGGTGTAGAAAGCGGGTCATGTATTTTCTTTCAGGCGGCGTAAACTCACTGCGTTCAGACATACTTGCCTTGCAGATAATACATGACCCGCTTTCTCAGGTAGCGTCACACTTTTTTAGGTTGGAGGTACTACCAGTTATTGGTCTTTATTCTCGTCCGGCTAACGGGCCAGCGTTACGGATTGCTTCCGTGGTCGCTGCAGCATATTTATCAAAGTTGTGATGGAACGATTTCGCCAGGTTAATCGCAGTATCATTATAGGCATTTTTATCTGCCCAGGTAGACGATGGGTTCAGCACTGCTGAAGGCACGTTCGGGCAGCTGACCGGGATGTGTAAGCCGAAAATTTCATCCAGTTCAGTTTCAACGTTATCCAGCTCACCCCGTAGTGCGGCGTTCAGCATGCTGCGGGTGTAGCCGATTTTCATGCGGGTGCCAATACCGTAAGGGCCGCCGTTCCAGCCGGTATTCAGTAGCCAGCACGATACGCCGTGTTCATTAATTTTTGCGCCTAATAGGTCAGCATAAACGGATGGGTGTAAGGCCATGAAGGGTGCGCCGAAACAAGCGCTGAAGGTGGTGGTGGGTTCGGTGATGCCAGCTTCTGTGCCTGCGACTTTTGCGGTATAGCCGGACATGAAGTGGTACATCGCCTGTTCAGTGGTGAGCTTGGAGATAGGTGGTAATACACCGAAAGCATCACAAGTCAGCATAATAATGTGTTTTGGGTGGCCTGCTTTGCCTGGATACATCGCATCCGGAATCATGGTGATTGGGTAGCTGGCGCGGGTGTTTTCGGTGATGCTACCATCATCCAGATCCAGTTCACGGGTTGCTTCGTCCATCACCACATTTTCCAATACGGTGCCGAACTGGTGTGTGGTGGCGTGAATTAATGGCTCTGCTTCAGCGGACAGGTTGATAACTTTTGCATAACAGCCACCTTCGATATTGAACACACCCTGTTCACTCCAGCCGTGTTCATCATCACCAATTAACTGGCGCTCAGGGTCAGCAGAGAGCGTGGTTTTACCGGTGCCGGACAGACCAAACAGAATGGCGACATCACCTTCTTTACCGACGTTAGCAGAAGCGTGCATCGACATAATGCCCTGCTGTGGTAATAGGTAGTTCATTACTGAGAAGATCGATTTTTTGATTTCACCGGCATATTGGGTGCCACCGATAACAATCAAGCGCCGGGCAAAGTTCAGTAATACAAACGCACCATCATTGGTATTGTGACGTGCCGCTTCGGCTTGCATTTCAGGAACATGAATCACCGTAAATTGTGGTTCATCAACGTTAATTTCACGTTCCAGATCGCTGGGGCGGATAAACATATTACGTGCAAACATGGCATGCCATGCATTCTGAGTAATAATCCGCACTGGTAGTTCTGTTGCCGGATCAGCGCCTGCTAATAAGTCCTGCACAAAGATTTCTTTATCTTCCAGAAAAGCTAGCGCATCTTCCAGTACTTTATCAAAGCTGGCTTCATCAATACCTTTATTGACTGCACCCCACCACACTTTATCGTGGCTGACTTCATTGTCGACAATGAATTTGTCGTTGGGTGCTCGCCCGGTAAAGGTTCCTGTCATAGCAACCAGTGTGCCACCCGCACCGACCTGGGCTTCCTTTCTATGTATGGCGGCTTCATAAAGTGCCGGAGAAGATTGGTTCCAGTGGATATGCTTAACATTTTTAAGGCCAAGGCTGGATTCAAGGTATAGCGATAAAGTTGATCTGGTCATGATGTCGACAATATATGGGTTTAATTAAGGGAAGTCGCGGATTGTAGCAGTTTTTGTCGACAATTAAAGGTCGGCTAATACTATTAGTCGATAAGTATAACTTTTAATGCAATTTAAGTTATGCAATCTCTCTGTGTTCAGGCTTGCACAGATCAGAGCCTGCTGTGTTATGCTGCAATCATGGAAAATCAGTATCTTAGTCAAACACGATTTGACTCTTTCGCTCTTGATGAGCGTATTATTGCCTCGCTGCAAGCAGCAGGCTTTGAGCAGTGCTCGCGCATTCAAGCCGAAACTCTGCCGCACACACTGGCCGGACAGGATGTCACCGGGCAGGCACAAACCGGAACCGGAAAAACCGGTGCGTTTCTTGTTGGTGCCTTTCAGAAGCTTTTGCAGAATCCGCAGGAAGACCCGCAACCAGGTTTGGTGCGCTGTCTGATCCTT
This sequence comes from uncultured Thiotrichaceae bacterium, assembly GCA_937931765.1. GTDB lineage: Bacteria > Pseudomonadota > Gammaproteobacteria > Thiotrichales > Thiotrichaceae > Thiolinea. Next base: position 7,757 of record CALHAO010000171.1, on the reverse strand, counting down.
GCGCCTACGCGCGAGCTGGCGATTCAGATTGCACGTGATGCCGAGGAGCTGGGTAAGCACACCGGTTTACGCAGTGTATTGGTGTATGGCGGGGCGGCGTACGAGAAGCAGCGGCGTCAGTTTGAGCAACCTGTTGATTTGTTAATTGGTACACCGGGACGTGTCATTGATTACCTGAAACAAAAGGTGTTCACGCTCAAAAAAGCCGAAGTGATGATACTGGATGAAGCGGATCGCATGTTCGATATGGGCTTTATTCAGGACATACGTTATTTGCTGCGTCGTTTGCCGCCGCCCGAACAACGGTTGAATATGCTGTTTTCCGCTACCTTGTCACAAAAGGTGCTGGAACTGGCGTATGAGCACATGAACAACCCGGTGCCGGTAGTGATTGAGACCGAATCGGTCAGTGCCGATAATATTGTTGAGCATATGTATTATCCGTCGAATAAAGAGAAAATTCCTTTATTGGTCGGGCTGATTCGTAAGCTGGAACCGTTTCGGGCGATTGCCTTCGTGAATACCAAACACAATGCGGAAAATATTGACGCTTATCTGAATGCTAATGGCATTAAAAGCGCGTTGATTTCCGGTGATGTGCGCCAGAATAAACGTGAGCGTCTGTTAAAAGAATTTTCTGATGGTAAGCACCAGCTGCTGATTGCGACTGATGTGGCGGCGCGTGGTTTGCACATTGATGATGTGAGTCATGTGTTTAATTTTGATCTGCCACAGATTGCTGAAGATTATGTGCATCGCATTGGCCGGACGGCGCGTGCGGGTGCTTCGGGTGAAGCGCATAGTTTTGCTTGCGAGGATACGGCGTTTTATTTGCCGGATATTGAGCAATATACCGGTCAGTCGATTCCGGTGACTAGTATTGGGGCTGATTTACTGCCTGAGCTGGAAAGACCAAAGCGTATTGAGCGTAATAAGCCACCAGGTAAAGGTGGTGGACAACATAGTAATGGCCGTGGCAAGCCGCGTGAGCGCGTTCCGCACAGTGGTAAACCTAAACAACAGCACAGAAAGCCGCCAGGCCAAAACCAAGGTCAGAGTCAGCCACAAAACGGTAATCAGAAACAAGGCCAGCCAGATGCTCCGGTTCAGTCGGGCAATCAGCAGCCACCGACTGTAGCTATTGCTGCGACAGCGGGTGGGGCGGCGGCTCAGCCTGATGCTCCTAAGAAGAACAGACGCCGTAGGCGGAAGCCGAAGGGTGATGCGGCGATTGGTGGGAATAATCCGAATCCACCGGCTACTTCTTAGCAGTTATCCATCCTGCGAAAGTTCACCAATAAAAAATGCCAGCCAATAAAGCCGACTGGCATTTCAATGTCACATCGAATCAAAGGGTAGCTTTTCAGCAAATTACCCTTTATTCAAATCAATCCTGACTAGCTTCACTCTCAGGCAATTTAACCCGAATACTCAACTCCCGCAGCTGCTTAGCCGGAACATCTGCAGGTGCAGAAGTCAGCAAACAAGAAGCAGACTGGGTTTTAGGGAAAGCCATGACATCACGAATAGATTGGCTACCCGTCATCAGCATCACCAAACGATCCAGACCAAATGCCAAGCCACCGTGTGGGGGACAACCGTACTTCAGTGCCGTTAGCAAGAAGCCAAATTTCTCTTCAGCTTCTTCTTTGCTAATACCCAGCAGATCAAATACCGTACTCTGCATCTCCTGCTGGTGGATACGCACAGAACCGCCACCCAACTCAGTACCGTTCAACACCATGTCGTAAGCTTTCGACAATGCTTTGCCCGGATCAGCTTTCAATTCTTCTGCTGAGCAGGAAGGTGCAGTAAACGGATGATGCAAAGCATTCCAGCGATCGTTAGCCCATTCAAACATCGGGAAGTCGACCACCCACAACGCGGCCCATTCTTTAGTCAGTAAGTTACGATCCAGACCTAGCTGAACACGTAAAGCACCCAATGCATCATTCACCACGTTAGTCTTGTCTGCACCAAAGAAGACGAGGTCACCGTTTTCAGCGCCAACCCGTTCCATGATTCCGCTGATAGTTTCATCAGGCAGGAATTTCAAAATGGGTGACTGCATGCCTTCACGACCGGCAGCGACATCGGTAATCTTGATATAAGCTAAGCCACGCGCACCATAACGGCTCACAAACTTAGTGTATTCGTCGATATTCTTACGTGACAGGTCAGCGCCTTGCGGCAAACGTAAAGCAGCCACCCGGCTACCTTCATCTTTAGCAGGAGCCGCGAATACCTTGAAATCAACATCCTGCATCAGGTCACTGACTTCAACCAGCTCCAGCGGAATACGCAGATCCGGTTTGTCGGAACCAAAGCGATTCATGGCTTCGGCATAAGACATGCGTTGGAAGTTATCGCCCAGATCGACATCAAGCAGTTGCTTGAACATCTTGCGGATCATGTCTTCCATGGTGGCCATGATTTCATCTTCGCTCATGAACGAAGTCTCGACATCCAACTGGGTGAATTCAGGCTGACGATCTGCGCGCAAATCTTCATCCCGGAAACAACGTGCAAACTGATAATACCTGTCCATGCCGGACATCATTAACAATTGCTTAAACAGCTGTGGTGATTGTGGTAGGGCAAAAAAGTTACCAGGGAAAGTACGGCTAGGAACAATATAGTCACGCGCGCCTTCCGGTGTGGCTTTGGTGAGCATCGGTGTTTCGATGTCCAGATAACCATCATCTTCCAGATAACGGCGCATAAAACCAGTCGCCTTCGCACGCAGCTGCATATTGCGCTGCATTTCTGGGCGGCGCAGGTCGATATAACGGTAAGTCAGGCGGTGTTCTTCGCCGACATTATCTTCATCCTGTTGGAAAGGGGGCGTTTCTGCTGCATTGAGTACGGTCAGCTCCAAGCCGAGCATTTCAACCATGCCACTGCGCATATTTTCATTGGTAGTGCCTTCAGGGCGGCGGCGAACACGGCCTTTAACCTGCAACACGTATTCATTACGAATGCGCTCAGCGGTGGCAAAGACTTCTTCGCGATCAGGGTCAAAAACCACTTGTACAACACCTTCGCGATCACGCAGATCAACAAATATAACACCGCCATGATCCCGGCGACGGTTTACCCATCCGCATAAGGTAACTTCCTGATCCAGCAGGTTTTCATCCACCTGTCCACAATAATGACTACGCATTTTCGATTCCGATTCCGGTAATTTTTATGAAAAGGCCGAAATGTTAAGCGTTGACAGCCTTCTGTGCAAGCAGGATTGCTAACTATCGTGTTATCAATGGAAATTCGGGGTAAATAATCGGTTTTCCGGTCATTTAATCGGGATTTGTTTCATAGATGTTTCCTAGCTGTTTCTTTTTGCCAACACATGGTTATAATCAAGGGCTGGATAGAATTTTTATAAAAGGGTTGGAATTGTAATGGCACGTGTAACGATTGAAGACTGTTTGGGCTATGTTGAAAATAATTTTGAACTGGTATTGAAGGCATCTGTACGCGCCCGCGCTCTGGCTAATGGTGCACAACCACTAGTGGATGAAGAGGGTGATAAACCTACTGTTATTGCACTACGCGAGATCGCTGAAGGTTTGTTGGAAACACCGGCTGAAGTGCCGCAGGAAGAAGAAGCCTTTGAAATAACGATTCCAATGGCTAGTTAACGCTCTTCTGTAATATCCGGGTAAGAAGCAGGTAAAACAGCATGCCAAGTGTACCGCCATCGAGTAATCTTTTCCGCGCAGCTGATCTGATGAATATGGTTGAGCGCTATTTGCCGGAAGAAGACAGCCGCCGTGTTTATGCGGCGTTTGTTCTGGCGGATGAGGCGCATGACGATGTGATACGCAAATCCGGCGATCCTTATATTACGCACCCACTGGAAGTGGCCCGGATTCTGGCAGAAATGCGTATGGACGGTGACACCCTATGTGCGGCGTTGTTGCATGATGTTATTGAAGACACCGACTACACTGAAGCCGATATCGCCGATCATTTTGGGCCGGTGGTGGCTAAATTAGTCGATGGTGTCACCAAGCTCGAAGGCGATGAGTTCGCCAATAAACAAGAAGCCACGATTGCCAGTTTTCAGAAGATGATGACGGCAATGACGGACGATTTTCGGGTTGTCTTGATTAAACTGGCGGATCGTTTGCATAATTTACGTACGCTGGGGTTCAAAAAAGTAGCCTCACAGCGGCGTATAGCGAAAGAAACCCTGACAATTTATGTGCCGCTGGCACGCCGTATGGGTATGCACCATATGCGCCGTAATATGCAGTTGCTGGCTTTTCAGCACCTGTACCCGTGGCGGAGTCAGATTTTACGTCAATCGTTGGATCGTTATCTTGACTACAACCGTGAAATCCATCAAGACATACTTGATACGGTGTTGGAGGCCACACGAAAACAAATCCCTGGTAGTCTGACGTTTGTCTGGCGAAAAAATCCATTTACGATTTATGAGCGCATAAAACGCTATGGAAAACGTTTTGACGAAAAACGCGAGATTCTGGAAATCCGTGTGTTGGTGGGTACCGCTGATGAGTGTTACCGGATACTCGGCACCATACACGGCCTTTACCATCCCAAGTTAAACGGTTTTTTTGATTTTATTTCAACCCCCAAAACTGATGGCTTCCAAGCCTTACAAACCACCGTCTACACCCCCAGCAAACAAGCAGTCCGTTTCCAGATTCAAACCCGCACTATGTATCACGTCGCACAATACGGCATTACCGCACAGTGGCGCTATCCCGATATGCACTCTCGCCAGAAGGCAAAAATCACTCAGGACTCCCTGGACATGTGGTTGGATCAGGTGCGTGAACTGGGCCTGAAAGCGGACAATGCGACTGAGTTTTATACGGATATGAAGGCTGACATGTTTCTCACTGAGATCTATGCCTTCACGCCGCAAGGTGAGGTCAAGGAATTTCCTCTTGGTGCAACGATGGTGGATTATGCTTATGCCATTCACACTGAGTTGGGGCAGCGTTGTGTGGGGGCGCGGGTTGATGGTGAGGAAGTGCCGTTGCGTACCCGTATTCCGAATGGGGCTACCGTTGAAATTATTAGCGATGACCAGGCGACACCACAACCTTCATGGCTGAATTTTACCATCACCGGCAAAGCCCGCTCTCACATCCGCAACTGGTTACGGCAACAGAAAGTGGCAGATCGCTTGTTGTTAGGGCGCAAATTGTTTGATCAGGCTTTACATGATCACAATAGTTCGTTGGAGGCGGTTGATCCTGATGATTTGGCCACGCTGTTGCAGACTTTTAAGTTGGAGAATATTGATGCGTTGTTTCTGGCCATTGCGCAAGGGGAGCACTGTTCGCGTTTACTAAGCCAGCGTTTATTGGCTGGCAGTGCTGGATTTACCCATGCATTAAGGGAAACTGATAGTGAGGCGACACCGCTGCTGATCAAAGGTACTGATGGCTTACTGATTCACTTTTCCCGTTGCTGTTATCCCTTACCTAAAGACCCTATTCTTGCGCATCTTAATCCGGATAAAGGCTTGGAAGTTCATCGGGACAATTGTTCCGTACTGGAGTCCAGTGTGGAGCCTGAGTCTGTTTTATCCGTTGCCTGGGCTGAGCACGATGAGAGTACTGAGTATTTTCTGGCGGGTATTCTTACTCAGGCGCACAATGTGCCGGGGGTGATCTTTCATGTTGCTGAGCTATTTGAGCAAATGAAAGTCAATATCGAAGAAGTCACTACGCATGGCGACAATAGTATCAAAGAAACCAAATGGATTATTCATGTGCATAATCTTGAGCACTTAAATGAAATTATTCGTTTGGTGGAGCATGTTCCGTCTGTCATCCGGGTTAAGCGCCTGAAGGCAAAAGCTGTTGATAAGGAAGAGGGTAATTATTTCCGTGATTGATAAGCAGAAAGAGCAGAAAATCGCAGCCATTGACTTGGGATCTAATAGTTTTCATATGATTGTTGCGAGTATCGATGAGCACGGCCACATGCGCATACTGGATAAACTGCGTGAGTCAGTGCGTTTGCGTGGCGGATTAGACAAGAACAAAAATCTTTCTGAGGAAGTTAGGCAACGGGCGCTCTCCTGCTTACACCGCTTTGGTGAACGTATCCGTGATTTTTCTTCGGCTGATGTGGCTGCAGTGGGTACTAATACGCTGCGTCAGACACGTAAGGCCCGCCGCTTTCTTGATCAGGCTGAGCAGGCGTTGGGGCATCCGGTTTCTGTCATCAGTGGTCGTGAGGAGGCACGTCTGATTTATCTGGGTGTTTCGCATACCTTGGCTGAAGACGACGCAAGCAGGCGTTTTGTGATGGATATTGGTGGTGGCAGTACCGAGTTAATCATCGGTCAGGGGTTTGAAGCTAACCACCTGGAAAGTCTGCACATGGGCTGTGTGAGTAGCAGTCAACGTTTTTTTGCTGATGGTGTCGTTGATAAAAAATCCTGGAAACGGGCGATGACTGCTGCAAAGCTGGAGTTGATGCCGATTCAGCGTAGTTATCGTGATATTGGCTGGGATTCTGCCACGGGTGCTTCCGGTACGATTAAATCCGTCCGGAAAATGATTCGGCAATGTGAATTAGCGTCTCATGGTATTACCCTGGATAATATGCGTGAGTTGCAAAGACGTATGATTGATACCGGGCATTATAGCCGTTTTGATATTCCCGGCCTGAGTGATGAGCGCAAACCAGTGATTGCCGGTGGTATGGCGATTCTAATGAGTACTTTTGAAGCGCTGGATATTGAGAAGATGCGTGTTTCTGACGGTGCGTTGCGTGAAGGTTTGGTGTATGACCGGATTGAGCGTGCACAGTCCGGTGATTTACGTGCGAAAACTGTGCGTATTATGCAAAAACGTTTCCAGATTGATGTGGTGCATGCCGCCGCTGTGCGTGAAACTGCTGAAGAATTATTTGATGCTTGTCGTGAGGAATGGCGACTTTCCGATGATTTGCGTGAATTATTGTGCTGGGCGGCTGATTTACACGAGTTAGGTTTGTCTGTTGCACACAATAGTTATCATAAACACGGTGCTTACTTGCTAGAAAACCTGGATTTGGCGGGCTTTTCCAGTGAGGAACAGGCTTGGTTGAGCCTGTTGGTACGGACACATCGCCGTAAATTAGCCGCCAGGTTTTATGATGATCTGGAGTCTGATCGTTTTAAGTCAGCTTGTTATGTCAGCGTGATTCTGCGTATCGCGGTGTTATTGCACCGGTCACGTGCTGAGCAGGCGTTGGCGTTGGAAGCAATTATTCCCGCCGGTCGCAGTCTGAGTCTGACGTTTTCCAGTGCAGGGAAGAAGCGTCCGCTGTTATTTGCTGATCTTGAAGAAGAGCGCCGTTACCTGAAGGTGGTTGATTTCAAGTTGCATTATGACAGTGTTGATCAGTAAAGGCTGGCTGCAAATGTCTAAGCACATGAAAGCCAGTTGGCTTGCTTGGGTGTCATGTGATTTGGGCTTGTCATCATATCATTTCCGGCAAACTTCGGGAGCACCGCGACGCCTAAACCTTGAAGTGCAGCGGCAGATATCGGTTGTACATCATTGGAGGCGAGTATTGGCTGAAGTGTTACTTTCTTGGTGATTTTTCCCTTTTCTAATACTAGTACTAATGGGTTGGCTGCTTTAGAAAATGCCAGAATAGGATGATTCTCAAGATCATCAGGGTGTTTCAACGGTCGTGCATTTCGCAAATAGTCCTGTGTAGTGTAAAAGCCACGCCTGAGCGTTCCAATGCGTGTCAACGCTAATCCTGAGTCTGGC
>CALHAO010000170.1 GCA_937931765.1 uncultured Thiotrichaceae bacterium | reverse complement strand
GCATCATAAGAAAAATTAGTCCTATACTCATGGCGAATGATAATTCTAATGAGGTATAAATATGAAAAAGCAAAACTACTTTACAGTACTCTTTATTGCAGCCGTACTCCTGTTACCCAGTCTACTTCAAGCTGCTACCAGCAAGGATGAATCTTTGTTTTATGCGGCCCGCGCGGGGCAACACCACTTAGTCGCTAGTCTTATAAAACAAGGTGCTAATGTCAACTACGCAAACCGTGCTCGTGAAACACCGATGCATGTTGCTGCTTCAACAGGGCAAACTGGTGTGATGCAATATCTGCGTGGCCAAGGTGCCCGGCATAATGTGGCTACTGTCAATGGTTGGTATCCTATCCACCATGCTGTGCGCTTTGGCCGTATGGGTGCAGCGCGGTATTTATTGCAACTGGGTTCTCCGGTATATGCAAAAACCAGAGATGGTAAGAATGTGTTTGATATTGCTGAGGCGACCCGTAATAGAGCGATGATTCAGTTGTTGCAGCGTTATCGTCGTTAGAGATATAAACTTATAGGTTGGGAGTAGGGGAGTTTGTTATCCGCTACACCCAGAAAATACTTATTCATATTTTGACAGATGTTCGTCGCGTAATTGCTGGACAGTTATGTCATTAGCCTCAAACCAATTTTCGATTGTTAACTGACTGAAATTTTCAAAGTCACGCGTATTACGTGTGACTAAAACCAAATCATTAACCACAGCAGTCGCGGCAATCTGATTATCAGTGAACGAAGGCGTTAAACCTTTTCCTGTTAGCCTCGCCCGTTCAGAAGCGTGGTAAGAGGCTGCTTCATTATCGTAAGATAAGACTTGAAATTCGTAGGCTACGAGCTGTTTCAGGAATGCTTGTAAGTTATCTTTAGTGTTGCCCGCTGGTAAACGTTCAATGCCATACCTTATTTCGTGCATGACGACCGAAGCCGTTGCACATTGACCTGCGTATTTTTCAATTTGGGTGACGATATTGTTATCTGGGTGTTTTCTACTGAGTTCGGACAGTATATTTGTATCAAGAAGGAATTTTACTCCCATGGCAGTGGCCTGCCTGTTTCCTTGCTCCGCCAGCTATCTACCTCTTCATCAGAGAGAGGAGTATCTTCTTCTTTGGCCATAGATTGGTGCACTTTGAATGCTTGTAATAAGCCCCCTTTGCCTTTGGTGGTGAGTGCTTCGTACTCTTTTAGGGAGAGTAAAACAGCTACAGCTTTTCCCCGGCGAGTCAGCTGTGCGGCATCACCTTTTTCGGCGGCATTTATTATTTTGGGTAGCTGAGAGCGGGCATCAGCTATAGAGAAGGATTGCATAGGTGCTCCTAATGTACATTTATTTGTACATTAGTTTAGTGCGCTTTTGGGCTGTTGTCGATGACTTTGACAGTTGCTGTCGCCGTGAGCTTTATTGGTCCACCGGTTTCTGGTGTCGAGTTAGCATTGAATGATGGATATAAATTAGCTATTGCTTGGAATGAACTTTCAATAAGGTGGTGTAGCTTCACTGTTTCCATTTTTTTCTTTCTGATTTTTAGGACTCGTCCCTCACTGCCAAATACTATGGAGATGGGGCCTTTGCCAGTCTGACCTCCAACGATTTGGTTGTGCATATGTTCGAACTGATTTCTAACTCCAGTCAGTTGAGTGATGGATTCGTCAAAATTTTCAGAAAATCCATTTATTGGATTGGAATAATTCATTCTTTTGAGGGCTGCACAGACTCGGTGTGTCGTCATTATGCAGTCTTCTATTTGCTCAGAAACATCAAGAATGTAGAAAATAGTGCCACCATCTTTTGGCCTATTAGCGGTATTCTGTAGTTGAACAAGCTCCCTGGCTTTAGAGTAGTGTCTGGCAGCACTTGTAATTGTGTGAAGTAGCCATGCCCTAAGTTTTGCCTCTTCAGTAGATAACAGTGATTCAGGAAGAAAAATGCACATGAAAGAATGTTGCTTGAGGCCTTCAATATTGATATTCAGCTCAGGAATATTCTTTGTTTTTGGTTCTCCATCTATCGCTTTCAATTTCTTTGGGCCTCTGTGTTGATTTAACTTACTTTTGTAAAAATGCAGTAAAGTGCCTGTCTTGGCCTATTTCATAAGCAGAATGATACATTTTGTGTAATTTTTTCATGTTCTGGCAAACTATTGCTCACTTCCTATCTGGCCAAACCCAATATGGCTTATCCAACTTCCGTAGACCCTTAACCCGCGTTTCCCCAAATTCTTTCTCCAGCTCAATCGAATGACATTCCTCCGACTGCTCCAGCGCCACAATCAACCGTGGTGCATGTGACACCACCCAAACCTGCGTCGTTTTTATTGGCCAGATATAAAACTGCGCTGAGTGCGACTAATTTTCAACAGGAGCCTTCCTTTCGATGTCCACCCAATGATCATGCCAGATACGATAAATATCCCGTAGTGAAGGAATAATCACCACCGCAACCGCCAGCAGCCACAACATAAAAAACCATTTCAGCGTATCGTCTGATTCGGGAATAAATTTACCCAATACAATCGCTGCTCCGGCCATCAGGTAAAAACGATTCGCAGCCCGTTGCATGTAATAACCGACTTTGGGTTCGGGGTGGTTACGATTGATGGTGTACAGAAAGACTGAAGCACCAAAAAATAACGGTAGGAAGGGTTATAGGTAATAAAACAGCAGCGATGCTACCCCAGTTAAACATATAGGCGCTTCGGCGTGCTGATTGAGCGGTAATAAGCATGGTAAATACTCTGTTTTAATCTCGTGGTTAAATCTACGAGATTAAAACAGTTACCACACTGATAAAGAGCAAATTAACCTAAATCAGCAGCCAAAGAAGCCCGGCTATCGTCACTTACCTCAACGACATAATCATACGCGGGGTGTTCAATGCCCATAGTCAGAGCCGTGCCATCACGCGCAGCCACCACCATATCCGGCGTCAGCTCAAAGCGCATAAAGTGTACAGAAGAAGTCTTATCTTCAGTTTCACGCTCAATAAGGTCTTCATTGGTAATCGGATAAACTTTGTCAAAACCAGCGACCTGCACCCAGGTTTTCTTCTCAATTCCGATTAATTTAGCCAGCCATTCCTTACGTTCGGTTTCATTCGGAAACTCTATCATAAAGGTCGCTTTCCAGTTGGAGCCATCTGGAATTAACGGGTTATAAGTTTCCAGTTCTTCCGCAATACCGTCCGCTTCAAAGATTTTCTCAATGCGCAGCATTTCCTGAACCTGATATTGCATGGTCAGGTAGTCTTCAAAATACAAAGTGGCATTCGGGCCAATATGGATTTTGCGGTTTAATTTATGCGCCATGACTTTGGTGCGAAAATCATTACGCACCTCGGAATATTTTTCCAGGCTCATCAAGCCTGCACGATCCAGTTTTTTCATGTCTCTCTCCAGGTCTTAAAGACCGTAAGCAATTCTAAGCATGGTCATCGGATGGGTGGGTGCCTTCGCATTATCACCCAGGCCATTTTCAATCTGGTGTCCCGCCATCGGGCAGTCACTACCATAATAGTCCGGCTCTGATTTCTTCACCTTATTAAACACAGGGCGGCAGATCTTCATCGACGTCTCATGGAATTCACTTTTCACTGCATAAGTGCCATCGTGGCCGGAACAACGCTCCAGTAATTCGAGTGTAGTGTCCGGAATCAGTGATAAGACTTCGCGGGTTTTATAGCCAATATTTTGCACGCGTAAATGACAGGAAGCGTGGTAACTAACTTTACCTAGTGGCTTCTTGAACTCTTTATTCAGCAGCGCTTCTTTCTCACGCATCATCAGGTATTCAAACGGGTCAAAAATATGCTGCTTCACGCGCTGCACATCTTCATCATCCGGGAACATCAGCGGTAATTCTTGTTTGAACATCAGCACACAGGAAGGCACTGGCCCGACAATATCCCAACCCTGATTAATCAGGTTGATCATTTCAGGTACGTTAACTTCCTTGGCTGCTGCGACTGCTTCCAGATCGCCCAATTCCAGCTTCGGCATGCCACAACACTGTTCTTTATCCAGCAAAGTGACCGGAATCTCGTTGTGATTAAAGACCTTAACCAGATCTTCCAGAATATGCGGTTCGTTATAATTACCATAACAAGTGGCAAATAAAGCGACCTTGCCCTGAGTGCGGCCAGCGGGTGTTGCTGGCACGTCAGCGCGAGTCAGATTAGCGTGATCACCGGCCAGACGTTTGCGTCCGGTTTTACTATGGTATTCAGGGATTGTTGCATTAGGATGCACACCCAATACCTGCTCCAGACCTTTGCGGAAAGTGGCATTTTTATTCATGGTATTCACGACTTGTGATACCACCGGAATACCCGCCAGTTTGCCCACAGTGTCGGTGGCGCTTAATATTTTGTCGCGAGGTTTTGTCTCGCCTTTTTTATGCTTAATCGCTTTCGCCCGCAGCATAAGGTGAGGGAAGTCAATGTTCCACTCATGCGGTGGTGTGTACGGGCATTTGGTCATGTAGCAGAGGTCACACAGGTAACAATGATCGACCACATTCCAGTAATCTTTTTTATCGACACCATCCACTTCAAAGGTGCTTGATTCATCCACCAGATCAAATAGGGTAGGGAACGAGTTACATAGACTAACGCAGCGGCGGCAACCGTGGCACAGGTCAAAGACCCGTTCCATTTCATCCATCACGGCATCTTCGTTGTAAAACTCCGGGTTTTTCCAGTCCAGTGCGTGGCGAGTGGGTGCTTCAAGACTGCCTTCACGTTTTGAGGTGGCCATATAATATTCCTGAATGTCTGCTTTGGTATGACGGATGAGTGTGTATCTATTCAGGCCGCCGGAGAACCCGACAGCCTGATTCGAATTAAAGTAGTAAAACCTTAATTCGGCAGTGGATTAATCGTCGAGATTATCCAGTGCTTTCTGGAAACGGTTAGCGTGTGAACGCTCAGCCTTCGCCAGTGTTTCAAACCAATCAGCAATTTCGTCAAAGCCTTCATCACGTGCTTCTTTAGCCATACCAGGATACATATCGGTATATTCGTGAGTTTCACCTGCGATAGCTGCTTTCAGGTTGTCGCTGGTTGGGCCGATTGGTAAACCAGTAGCCGGATCGCCTGCTTCTTCCAGATATTCCAGGTGACCGTGTGCATGGCCTGTTTCGCCTTCTGCAGTTGAACGGAAAACAGTAGAAACATCGTTATAACCTTCTACGTCAGCTTTTGCTGCGAAGTACAGATAACGACGGTTAGCTTGAGATTCGCCTGCGAACGCATCTTTTAGATTCTGTTCGGTTTTACTTCCTTTCAGTTCCATGTGAGAACTCCTGTTGTAGTGGTTTAACAAAAGAAACAATTTCTATGATAATTTAGAGGATCAAGGCTAAACAGTCCAATCGATTATTATGAACGTATCTATCCAGAAAATCGAAAGCCTTGATCTTAGCCGCATTATTGCTAACTATTACGGCTGCGCAAGATGGTAGCAGATGTGTAGTGATAAGTACGCATGAAAAATTATCAGAATGAGGAGACATAATGAGCAGACCTAGCCCAACCTATACAAAAACTTCCGTTACATTGAGCGTCCTGATTAGCACTGTATTGCTGACGGCAGCTATGCCCAAGCTACGGGCAGACACAACACAGCAAAATAAACCCGCCTCACAGGCAGAAAATAGTGCAGCTGTGCCGGATTATGCGCGTGAAAAACGTTTGGATAATGAAATTCGTGATGCCATTTTTGACGGTGAAGTGGTTGATCTGAATGATGGCACAGAAGATTTTATGGCGATCCAAACCGACGCTGACGATGCTAAAGGTGCAGCGATTATTCTTCATGGGCGTGGTTTTCACCCTGATTGGGCTGATGCCATTAATCCATTGCGGGTAGGTTTAGCAGAGCAGGGCTGGACAACGCTGTCTATCCAGATGCCGGTATTAGAAAAGCAGGCAAAATATTACGATTATGTGCCGTTATTTCCGAATGCAAACTTACGTATTACCGCCGCATTGGAGCACCTTAAAGAGCAGGATATTTCAACAGTTGTGTTGATTGCCCACAGTTGTGGTGGGCACATGGCAATGGATTGGGTGCGCAAAAATGGTGAGGAAGGGATAGCTGCTTTTGTTGGATTGGGTATGGGGGCCACTGATTATAAGCAGTTCATGGCAGGGCCTTTCCCATTGGATAAGCTGACTGTGCCGGTGTTTGATGTGTATGGCGAGAAGGAATATCCGGCAGTGATTAAGATGGCTCCGGAACGGCTGAAGTTAATGCAGGCGGGTGGTAATGCTAAATCAGAGCAGGCTGTGTTGCCCGGTGCTGATCACTATTTTAAAGAGAAAGGTGATGAGTTGACTGAATTGGTTAGCGCATGGTTGGAAAAATTATAGGTACAGGGCCGGACAGCCCTGTACCTGACTGTGCTTAAACAGGTACTTTACAGGCACCCGGAATGCGTCCAAAGCCTACAAAACGTTGTTTCCAGTAACCGGATAATTTGCTGGTGGTGATTTTGCGTCCGGTGCGGGGAGCGTGTACGAATTTATTCTCACCCAGATAAATACCTACATGGCTGACCGAGTTGCCCCGCGTTTTAAAGAAAACTAAATCGCCTCGGCTGGCTTTTTGTTTCGAGACTTTTACCGCAGCTTTATACTGTTCTGCTGCGGTTCTGGGAATTTTTACACCGGCACCTTTGTTCATCGAGTGTTGCACCAGGCCGCTGCAGTCAAACCCGGTCTTCGGTGATGCACCACCCCAGACATATTTAGTGCCAATCTGTTTTTTTGCGTTGTGAATGACGCGCTCTACTCTTGCATCAGCCTTTTTTGATTCAATTTCCCGCTCAAGTTTCACTGCCGCCTGTTGCTGCTCCCAGCGTTGAATGTATTGCTGCCGCTTTGATGGTGCTGTTTTTTTCTGTGCTGTGTGTCGCGCCTGATTAGCTTTCAACACTGTGTGCTGCCGTGCCTGATTAGCTTTCAATTGTGCTAAACGAGCATTGTTTTTTACCCGTTGGGCGCGGGATACTTGTGCTGCACGGGTGTTATTTTTCGCTGGTTGGGTGTGTGATGCTGCCATTACACGAGGTTTGTACTGAGCAGATGCTTTCCGTGTTGGCACTGGTTCTTTTGCGCGTAAAGAAGCTGTTCTAAGCTTTATAGCCGCGAGTTGTTTCGCTTGGTAACGCGCCTGATATTGAGCACGTGATTGCTGTTGTTGCTGAAGAATTTTTTTGGCGCTGGTGTTGTTGGCACTGTTGTTGGTATTTCGTGGTGTTGGTCGGGCAGCAGGTTGAGTAGGGCTTGCTACTGGTCTGCGTTGTTTTGCGGCAGCTAATAAGCGCGCTCGTTTTGCTGCTAATTGCTGAGTGCGTGCTGCTCTGCGCTGTTGCCATTGACGATCAGTAGCGGGTGTATGAATGGAAGCTCGTTGAATAACATAGGTATTACCGGGTTTGGCAACGGCTGTTCTAACGTTCGGTTTAACGGTTTCCGGAGAAGCGCAGCCACCCAGAATAATGGGCAGTAAGCTGCTTAGTCCAACTATTACCAACTTTTGTTTTTTGTTTATCATTTTAGCAATGCACTCCCTTGAGAATCACTTAACACCACTCAATACATCGAGGTGTTTATATCGCCCCTGTATTTCTGCCATAAAAAATCTCTGACATTTCTTTGCGTAAACGTTGTTCTATTCTGACCAGTTCTTTTTCTGTGTAGCCTGACTTGCCCAGCCCGAATAAATAGTTGTCCATGTCAAAGTCTTTCAGTAGCATTTTTGTATGGAAAATGGATTCCTGATACACATTAACGTCAATCATTGAGTAACGTCGCTGAGTGTCCGGAGCCATGAAGTTCTGTATGGAATTAATTTTATGATCTATAAAGTGTTTCTTGCCTTTGATATCACGGGTAAAACCTCTCACCCGATAATCAACCGTCACAATATCTGACTCAAGGCTGTGAATCAAATAATTCAATGCCTTAAGCGGTGATATGCGGCCACAGGTGGAGACATCAATATCGGCACGAAAGGTGCTGATACCATTATCCGGATGGCTTTCGGGGTAGGTGTGTACTGTTAAGTGACTTTTGTCCAGGTGCATCACTACATCGTCTGGCAGCGGGCCGGGTACTGCCGCATCTTCCAATTGTTTCTCTGTCAGTATGGGTTCTTCAGAGACCAGAATGGTCACACTGGCACCTTGTGGTTCATAATCCTGACGAGCTACATTGAGTATATTTGCACCGATAATATCCGCTACATCGGTCAAAATATTAGTTAAGCGTTCGGCATTGTACTGCTCATGAATATAAGCGAGGTACTCTTCCTGATGCTCCGCTCTGCGTGCATAGCAGATGTCGTACACATTGAAGCTGAGGGTTTTGGTCAGGTTGTTGAATCCGTGTAGCCGGATCTGCTTTTGATGACGTTTTTTCAAGAACCTGCTACCCCGCTTGCCTCTAACACTTCAAAATCATGGGTTATTTCAGCTGTTTTCCCCAACATGAGTGATGCAGAGCAGTATTTTTCAGCAGACAGGCTGATAGCCCGTTTAACCCGGTCAGCGGAAAGATTATTGCCTTCCACTACGAAATGTAGATGAATTTTGGTGAAAACCTTGGGTTCGGTATCGACACGTTCCGCAGAGATTTGTACCGTACAATCTTTAATGTCCTGCCGTGAGCGCTGCAAAATCATCACAACGTCAATAGAAGCACAGCCGCCCAGCCCTAACAGTAACATTTCCATTGGCCTGACACCGAGGTCACGCCCACCCACTTCAGGTGACGCATCCATGACAATGGAATGTCCACTGCCGGACTCACCAACAAAACTCATATTGTCGAGCCACTTAACTCTTGCCTGCATACCGGGTGCTCCTATGATAAAAAAATGATTTTAATCGCCCTGTACGGTAGTTACCAGTAAATATGAACGTGGTATCAGCGGCGAACCAATCCGGACACTAATAAAGCCAGCCCGCTGACACCAAACCCCCAACTCAACAGCGACATCCCCATCATCGCTGGTAATAAAGGCGAATCAGTCGTGAGTGTCGCCGTAATCAGCAAGGCACCACCCGCTACCGTCACTATTGTGCTGCGCTGATTGCGTGCCATTTGTTGCTGCAGCTGATTTAACTGCTGTGACTCCTGATACATTTTTGTCTGTTGCTGGCTGGTTTGCTTGATGACATCAAACACCAGGTTGGGCATATAAGGAATATTTTCCAGCAATTTAGGCAGGTTATACTGAGCACCTTTCAACAGTGCCCGCACACCCACTTGCTCATCCATCCAGCGCTGGATAAAAGGCTTGGCAGTCGTCCATAAATCCAGATCCGGATACAGCTGTCGTCCCAAGCCTTCAATATTTAACAGTGTTTTTTGCAATAACACCAACTGCGGCTGCACTTCCATATTAAAGCGACGCGCTGTCTGAAATAGGCGCAATAACAGGTTGCCAAAGGAAATCTGACTGATAGGTTGTTGGAAAATCGGCTCGCACACCGAACGAATGGCTGATTCAAATTCGTCCACCCGCGTTGCCGATGGCACCCAGCCGGATTCAACATGAAGCTCAGCTACCCGTTTGTAGTCACGGTTAAAAAAAGCATGGAAATTTTCAGCCAGGTAGCGTTGATCATCGGGCGATAAGGTACCAACGATGCCAAAATCTACCGCCAGATAGCGCGGCTCTTCAGGGTTGCCGGGGTCAACAAAAATATTACCGGGGTGCATATCAGCATGGAAAAAGTTATGGCGGAAAACCTGGGTGAAAAAGATCTCAACACCACGCTCGCCCAAGCGTTTGAAGTTAATATTGTGCGCTATTAACTCATCAATATTACCCACGGGTATGCCACGAATACGTTCCATCACCATCATATTGGGTTTGGTATACTCCCAGTGAATTTTCGGAATATACAGGTCATCCGAATCTTCAAAATTACGCCCTAACTGGCTGGCATTGGCGGCTTCACGCTGCATATCCAGTTCATCAATAATATTCTTTTCGTATTCCCGTACCACATCGACCGGGCGCAGCCGCTTACCTTCTTTCCAGTAACGCTGCAATAGCCGCGCCATAATGTACATCAGCTCGATGTCCTGGCGAATGGTTTTTTCTATACCTGGGCGCAGTACTTTAATGACCACATCCTCACCACTCCACAGGGTGGCGGCATGCACCTGCGCCACCGAAGCAGAGGCCATCGGTTTGGTTTCAAACTGTTTAAATATCTCAGTCACCGGTTTTTTAAACGCGGTTTCGATCAAAGCGCGGGCTTCTTCGCCGGGGAAGGGCGGCACACGATCCTGTAATAGTTTTAGTTCATCGGCCAGATCATCCGCTAGCAAATCACGGCGGGTTGATAACATTTGTCCCAGCTTAATAAAAATCGGGCCAAGATCTTCCAGTGCCAGCCGGATACGCTCACCTCGTGAACGGGTTTCTTTTTTGCCCCAGTTCCACGGCAGCATTTTATAAATAAAGCTAACCGGACTCAGGTAAGGAATATTGAATAGCAGTTCATCCAGACCATGACGAATAAATACCCGCACAATAGTCATCAGCCGCACCAGGCGGATCAAAAGTTTCATACCGGCTTAGTGTCCGTCCGTGTCGTTAGTATCGAGCTGTGTTTGAATTCGCTGAATGCGGGCATTAATCCGGTCAACATCACTGCGTAAAGTGTCTACCTTGTTCATAT